>CAZBIT010000164.1:0-5924 GCA_964491835.1 uncultured bacterium | reverse complement strand
AGAAACACAATGGGCATGAACTATCGTATTAAAGTGCGTGTCAAAAAAAGGGTCTGTTACAAATCCTGGTTTCCCACCGGCATAATATTTCAACATAATAGAAGTTAATGTTGAATCTAAATCCGCTTCGCAAACGCCCGTTAAACCTTCATCATTAAGTCTCGACCACGCCACGCAAGGATATGCCTTTAAATCACCCCTATTAAAACCTCCAAGACAGTCAATTGTCATTGTATTTGCCTTTTCCTCTTCAAGCAACTTTTTTACTGCCAAATAAAACTTATTCGCTGAAATAATATCCTCTTTGGGGGGTTCAATTACTTTCATAGCATTATTAATAAATTTTTCTGCCTCCTTTTCTGCTTCTTTATTATCAATCGTGTTAAAAATCTGGTTTATTCTTGAATAATCCATCAACTTAATTTCGACTCCATATTTATTTTCCATTTTTTTAATTCCATCATCCTTTTCAGTTCTTTGACGAATACAAATAATTTTTGATTGTTTTAATCTTCTCATAGCATCCATAATCCTTGCGTATGGTTCAAGTTCTCCAAAATCACTGCTCGATATCACATCAACCTTTTTCCCTTGTTTAATTAAATCTGCCATACTAGCCCAATCGTGGCCGCTGGCGGGCTGGTTGAATAATACCGTCGGATAACCAAGATTAATAATGTTATTTATCATATACATCATAGTAGAAGTAAGTTGAAAAACAAATATCCCATCTACATCTCCGATATTTTCTTTAAATTTAGGAAAGTGTTCAGGCACACGCAAAAGTTCACCCCCAACGAACTTCACTTTAAAATCCCAATCTCTTTCTTTAAAATCCCATAACTTTTCTAAATTAGAAAGATTGTCATTAATCATCTTCATTTCTGCATCAATGTCAATATCAGGACAAGGCCATGTTGGAACTGGCTTTGCCACATAAACCACCTTTATGACCGTATGGTCTCTGTTAGATTTCTTTTTTATAAAATTTTCATCAGACAATTGAGAAACACCTTTTATATTATTCAATGCTAAAATCCCACCACTACCTGCAATTGTTGAAGCAATAAACTGCCTTCTTGTTAAATCACTCTTTCTTTTCATAGTATTCTCCTTAGATTTTTATAATATATTTTTAAAATAATTTTATAGAAAGATTTTATTATAGAGATAACTGAAAAATAGATTATCACATAAATATAAGTTTCTTTCCAAAGTTTCGAAATGATAGTATGTAATAAAATTTAACTAAATTTTTCACATATTATTGAGACATTTCCACTTAATCCAAAAGGTCTGAAAAAGTAATCATCACTCCAAGTTGTTATAGTTCCATTTTTCCTTTTTTCTAACCAATTTTGTCCATCAGAAACTCTTGGTGTAACCTCATTAGACCACTGTCCTGCAAATTTAAATCTTTCCAACGGGACATAATGCAGTGTCCCAGTAAGATTGCGCAGTGAATTTGTAAGGTATATTTCAATTTTATTTTCTCCTTCCCAGACAAAATCTGTTATTTCCAAACGATATGGACGCCATGCTAACTTTCCAACATCTTTATTATTTACTTTCACTTTTGCAATAACTGCTTCCAATCGTTCAATATCGATATAATACTTCTCATCCTTATTTATTTTCTTAATAAAAGTATACAATGTCAAGTTAATTATTCCATTAAAAAAGCAATAACCATCTGCCAATAAATCTCCATTTGTCGAGCCAGATTCTCTTATTAATGTGAAATCTGGCTTGTAACGATGTCGTGTTACTTGATAAACGTCTTGACCTATTCTCTCTCCTTTTACCGCAAAATCGCCTATCAAATAAATCTGTTCAAGTTGCGTTCCATAGTATTTTGAAAGATTTTTGCCATCAATGGTATCTTTAATTGGCGCTCGAAACTCTCGGATTATTTCAATGTAATTAGTGCCGGGTTTGATTTGATGTGTAACGTCAATTGGAAGAAAAGATTTATCTCGATAATACGGAAGCCCTTCATATTCTACATTACTACCATTCACAACAACCAAACAATCTTTCGCATCTTCTATAACTACTGCGCATCTATTCGGCTTTATCTCTGAATTAAACTCAAATCGTAAAGTAACAGGACCAACATACTTTTCATCTTCGAGAATTTCCTGAATACCTATAATAGGTAAAACTTCACTCCACTCTACGTTGCCTTTACGATATTTACAAAAATCCAACGTCATTGAGTTTGGGTCATATCTTATAACTTGAAAGGTCTTTAATGGTTCCTGCCATAAAATTTTCCCGATGCTTTCTGGAATATTTTCAGAAGCGACTTTTTCATTCAAAAATAATAAATGAGAATCACCTTGCACAAACTGTAATTTGGTCGAAATATATTCTCCCATATTCTGTTGAGGTATGACTTCCACCTTCCCATTTTCGAGATTCCATCTTTCAAGTTTTCCATTCCCTTTTATTTTCACTTCAACATCAATCATTCTCTCTGAACTTGTATTTATGAGGAAAAACATTTGTCCGTTATCAAAAATCCTGTGTTGAATCCAAATATCTTCTGTTGAAATGCCATTAAGAGACCTCAACTGAACTACCGATGTAATTATATTATCCAATATGAATTTTAATGCTTTTGAATCATTTTCAACTTTTATAACCTTTTTATTAAATTCATCAATTTGTTTGTCAACTTCACCATTAATCATAGTAGGTAATTCCCCTACAGAAATTACCTTTCCACCTGCATTAATGAATTCAGTTAAAAGTTTAAATGTAGATTCTCTCAATATTCTTATCGAAGGCATTATTACAACTTTATACGACATTTCTCCAACTGCAATAATATTTTTAACAACCTTGCCATATTTGGCTAATATTGTCTCATCACCATAATCGTATGGTCTTTGAATTTTTAACAAATTATGGCTGGTTTTAATTAAGCTCTCATCAAGTGGCCCAACTTCTTTTTTCGCTTCCCTATCTAATTTAACTTCAATATAGTATGACTCAATTGGATGTATAATTAAAATATCCGCTTCATACTTTCCTTGTCTTAATACATAAGAAAGACGACCACCATAATCTGCAATAAATCGGTTTTCATACCAATATGGCTGTTGATAATTTAGATTTGGTGGATAATTCCTTTTTCTCGAGCCCCTTAAAGAATAAAAAGAACCATGATAACATCTATAATTTATACCTAACAGTCCAAGCCAGTCCGCTATACGTTTCCGTTCTTCAAATGTAATCCCCTGGTCACAGGTGCCATACATTTCTGATAGAACTTCCTTTCTTCCCAATTGATTTGCTACGCTGGATGCTTGTTTAGGGGTAACAATGAAGGGGTTCCCAGTTGGCCAATATAAATTCATAGTTAAATGGTCTATCCCAATCAACTGCATATATTCATAATGAGGCATAACATTCACACTGTATAGCACCTGCCAATTTAAAGTGTCCTCACCCATCAAGTGTCCAGAGAACTTCACATTATACTTCTCACACCAATCCCACATTGCTTTAGAATGCGACTCGACGAACAGTTTACCAACCGTTCGCCAGAAATTGTAACGAATCTTTTTAAAATTACCAACCTCTTCAAAAAGTGAAGTAAGACTATCTAAAAGTGAATATCCCCAATCTTTCTGGAAAACTTCTGGCAATTTTGGTGTCCACGGTAAAAACTCAATGTTTCTAACCCTATTAATTATTGCAAATGGCTCAGCAACCCAAACTGCTTCAATTGTCTTTCCTAAGTCATATCCAAAATTAGTATCAAAAAATTCAAAAAGCCCTTTCATATAAGCATTCACTACATCTGGGTCTAATAAATCCATATCACAGAAACCTTTCTCATATCCTGCTCTTGGAAAAACAATATGCTGATAATAGGTGTAGTTTCCTATGCGTTTAATAAGTGTCTCATATTTTTCGGGCTTATCTTTGACATTTCTTCTAACAAGCAATTTATGTCTGTATTCCTCCTTCATTCCCGGAATAGGAGTTGGAGTTGAATATCCAACGGGATTTTTTTCTGCTTCCTGCAAAAATACTTTCATATTTAGAGATTTACATACCTTCAAGATTTCGCGTATTGCTTCATTCCATTTCAAATCATACGGAGCATCAAGGAGACCCGCATAACGACGAGGCATAACACTTCCCCATCCGGCATAATGAATACTTTTTAACTGCCAAATGACTTCATCAACATCTATTTTATCATTAAAGAAGAAAAGTGGAACTCCACGAAATTCGGGTCCAGGTTCTAAAAAAATCCTTTGGTCAAATATCCCATACTCCTTTTTAACATCAGAAACAGAAGGAGCATTACCCAAAAAGGTCTTATTTTTTGTAGACAAAGTAGAATACAATAAAACACTACCTGCCGAGATATTAGTGGTCTTTTTAATAAACTCCCGCCGCGACATATTTTTCCCAGCCATAAACAATTTCCTCGAAAATAAACTTCTAAAATTCTTTAAGTTTTTAAATTATACAGTCCCCTTAATAATTCCAACAAGTTTTAGTCTTAAATTCTCTCCATTTACTTGCCAGTTCTTTTCAAAACTTCATCCTTAAAAATTCCATTCTCAATGACAATTAGTCCATCAATACTTATTGTCGGTTTACATACTTCACAGTCCATATGCTTTGGTCCATGCACAACAGTATCACGACGAACATTGTTTCCGAGTGCAATATGAATACGGTCATGATGATGTGTTCCATCACTCCAATAATATTTATCATTTTCTTCAAGAGTAGTCGTAAGAATACCAACTTCATCAATAGCATCGGCAGGTGGGTGTCCACTGGCAATAAATTCTCTTAAACGTTTAAGTTGAACTTTATCACCAATGACATCTTTTACTCGACCATCTTTTACAGTAATCATAAGTGGTTTTCGGTCAAGTTCGTTTGCCGGTCGGACATCCAGTTGTGTTGGACCATCCACTATAAATGTTCCCGATGTATTTTCTAAAGATGGTGTAACTGCAATCTCACCATAAAAGGGTATTATACCAAGAATTGGTGAAAGGTTGGAATTTGGACCAAGTCCAAACGTGAAATCGGTTCCTAAAGATGAAGTAATTCTTCCTGTTTTTGAAGATTTTAGTAAATTCAAAAGCCATTCTGTCCTAATACGAATTTTTAACACCTCTTCTGGTGCAATCTCCCATTCTTCTATTCCATTACATTGAATTATCATCCAACGTCGCTCTCCTGAAAGAGATTTATCATGCAAATCAGGGTCTCCCACTAATCTGCCAAAATCGGGTCGATTCTTGATCCAGGTATCCGCAAGATTTTGAATCACAATATCGGATGATTCTATTGCTTCTTTTAAGGGCTTTAACACAAATCCATTCTGATATGAATCAGTTGAAAGAAAATGAGTTATATCCATAATTGTAGGAATTAAACCAAGTTCAATTGCCGCGGATGCAAGTGCTGGTGCATACGGAAGAAGGACTTCATCTCCTATTATAAGCAATGATTCTCCCGCTTTAGCACAACAGGAAACTTCAAGAACTATCCTTGCATTTCTTATAAGTTTCTTTGAAATACTAATTTTAGAAATTTTTTTCATAGAAATAATTGGCTTTTCTCCTTTTTGTGTGTTTTTATTATACAATCCACCCATTCCTAAAACAAATCCCGCAGAAGCCCCTTTAATAAATTTCCGTCGCGAAACTTTTCTATAATCTCCCACCAAAACCTCTTCATTAAAAAAATTTTTGATGAATAAAAATAATAATATTCATGTAAAAGATTTTTAAAATTATTTGTAAATGAATCTCTTCGTTCAAAATAACAATCAAAGTGCTAAAAATCAACTTTTATATGAACATAAATAAAATTTCAAAAAAATATTTTATTTAACTATTAAAATAAAAAGTGAATGTGGTAGGTTTTTCAATTTTTGA
>CAZBIT010000163.1:0-5948 GCA_964491835.1 uncultured bacterium | reverse complement strand
GGGCGAAGCATTCAGAGGAAAAGTTTGAAAAATATTTAAAGATAAATAAAAGAATGCTTCGCACTTACAAGTCATATCATTATTAAAAATAGAATATTACGTAACGTAATTTAAATGAAAAAACAATTTAAAAAATCTATGTAAGGGCAAACCATTGAATCGCTTAGTAATTCATATCGTAATTTTCAGGTAATTAATCTATTTGAGTTGCTCTGATGACTTCTTCAACAGTGGTTATTCCTTTAATAACTTTTAATATTCCATCCTGTCTTAAAGACCTCATACCATTTTTCATTACATATTTTTTTATTTCTGTTAAGTT
Source organism: uncultured bacterium (assembly GCA_964491835.1). Lineage (GTDB taxonomy): Bacteria > SM23-31 > SM23-31 > JAUVVT01 > JAUVVT01 > CAZBIT01. The sequence continues at coordinate 5,626 of CAZBIT010000163.1, read as the reverse complement.
GGTGCGAGTAATAATCATATTTCTGACGTTATCATCCATTAAGAGTAGTTCAAAGATACCAATTCTTCCTTTATATCCGCTATCTCTGCAAGCCCTACATCCTTTTGCTCTATAGAACGTAAATTTTTTACCATCTGTGCTGATTTTTAGTTCTCTCAAAACCTCAGGTGTTGGCTCATATGGTTCTTTACATTTAGGGCAGAGTTTTCTTATTAATCTTTGAGCGAGAATGCCAATAGTTGCAGCTGAAACGAGGAATGGTTCAACCCCCATATCGATTAATCTTGAAATTGCACCGGGTGAATCGTTAGTATGAAGCGTGCTTAATACTAAATGTCCTGTTAATGCAGACTGAACAGCAACATTTGCGGTTTCTGTATCTCTAATTTCTCCAACCATTATTATGTCGGGGTCTTGTCTTAGAATTGATCTTAGCCCTTTTGCAAAAGTCAATCCAATTTTTGGGTTTACCTGTGATTGACGAACCATTTTCAATCGATATTCAATTGGGTCTTCTATTGTAACAATGTTTTTTTCTTCACCATTTAAAGAGTTGAGTGCAGCATAAAGTGTAGTAGTTTTTCCACTTCCAGTTGGTCCTGTGACTAAAATTATCCCATAAGGTTTATTGATGAGATTTTTAAGTTTTTCAAGATTTGTTTGTGTGAATCCAAGGTCATCAAGATTAACGAGAACATTCGTTTTGTCAAGTAATCTCATAACGATATTTTCACCGTTTACTGTTGGTATCGTAGAAACCCTGACGTCAACATCATGGTCTTCAACTCTTAGTTGGAATCTTCCATCTTGAGGAAGTCTTCTTTCTGCAATATCCATTTCAGCCATTATTTTTATTCTTGATATAATTGCATTCTGAAAATTTTTTGGCTGTGAGTAAGCTTGATGAAGAATACCATCAATTCGGATTCTAACTATAACTTTATCTTCTTCTGGCTCTACGTGAACGTCGCTTGCTTTGTCCTTAATTGCTTGCGAAAAAATTAGATTTACAAGTTTTATTATGGGAGCGTCATCAGCTGCTTCTTTGAGTGACATTTCATCAATCTTTTTTTCTTTGACGAAATCTTCTTCCTCCTGTATAATCTGAACTACTTCGTCCATAGTTGAAGTAGAGCCGTAATAATGGTCGAGCGTTTGATCTAATTCTTCTTCCGAACATATCGTTGGTTCGATTTCCAATTTTGATTTCATACTTATTTCATCAATGGCGAAGACGTCAAGAGGGTCAACCATCCCTACTGTAAGAGTATTTCCTATCTTGAAAAGGGGTATTAATTTATGAGTCCGTGCTAAATTTTCGGGTATTAAGGAAATAATGGATGGTTCTATTTGATAACTGGATAATGATATATATGGAATTCCCAATTGCTCGCTTAATGCTTTTATCAAACTTTCTTGAGTCGTGTAACCAAGTTGAATGAGTGCTTTTCCAACTCGAATTCCTTTTTGTTGATGAAGTTCAAGCGCCTTTTCTAATTGTTCTTCGCTTATTATTTCGGCTTTGAGTAATATATCTCCTAATTTTTTTCTTCCCCCTCTTAGCAATTTTCCTCCTATTTATAATTAAATTTTTAAATTGGTAAAATAATTTATATATAAATCGTATATTTTCTCACCGAAGAACACACTTATATAAACACCAATTGTGAAAAAAGTTCCAAAAGGTAAAGGTTTTATTGAAAAACTCTTTTTCTTTATTATAAGAAATATTCCGTAAAAGAGTGCTATTATGAATCCTAAATATATTGAAATTAACGTTAATTTTGACTCTAAAAAAAGTCCTATCATACTCCCAAGTTTAATGTCACCCCATCCCATACTTTCCTTTCCAAGGAATTTATTTCCGATGAATCTAATTATAAAAAGTGTCAGCCCGCCAACAATTCCACCTATAAGAGATTTCAAAAGCATATCAATACCATCTGTTATGGAAAAGATTAGTGCAATAATTAAACCAAGTATGATTAATTTATTTGGAATTATATTTATACTAAAATCAATAAAGGCGATTGCTAAAAGTATTAAAAATAGTGAACTAAATAAGAATAAATCTTTGTTAAATCCGAATACGGATAAATTTATGCATAAAATAGTAGCAGAAAGAAATTCCACAGTTGGGTATCTTATTGAAATTTTGCTTCCACATTTTCGGCATTTTCCTTTTAACAATATGTAACTTATAATGGGAATATTATCTTTCCAGTTAATCTTTTCTTTACATACCGGGCACGTTGAAGGTGGTGAAATTATGGATTCTCTTTTTGGAATTCTGTATATACAGACGTTAATAAAGCTTCCAATAGCCAAACCAAAAAGTGCCGTCCAGACAAAAATTATTATGTTCTTCAATTTTTTATCAAAGATTATGTAAGTGTATTTAAAAAATTTAATAATAAAACTTTAGTAAATTTTTAATATAAAAGAAATTAGGTAAATTTTTATTTTTCTGATTTTTTATAATTCACCATTAAAAGAAAAACAGAATTAATGTCATTTCCGTTCAAACGGGAATCTATACAATTAACTTAGTTAATAAATACTTATGGATTCCTTTTTTCATAGAAGAAAGAATGACATTCCTCTTTTTTTGCGCTTATTTGGAGTTAACAAAATTTACTAATGTTCTGTAAAATATTATTTTATGTTTCAATTCCTCTTCTTCCCCAGTTTAGTTTTGTTCTCAATATATCGTAGAAACTTTTTTTACTACAATGAACAAGATTTACCGTATAATCTCCTTTTCTTACTTCCAATATTTGTCCTAATTTAAGATTAAATCCAATTTGTCCATCAGAGAAGATATCCACGTGGTTAATATCTGATTTTAATTTAATGGATATTACACTATTGGCGGATATAACAACGGGTCTTTCTGCAAGAGAATGAGGGCAAATTGGATTGATAATAATTCCATCAAGGTCTGGTGAGAGTATTGGTCCACCAGCGGAAAGTGAGTAAGCAGTTGAGCCCGTCGGCGTTGCTATAATCACCCCATCCGCAGTGTATGTGTTGAAGTATTTATTTTCTATGAATATTTCAAGGATAATGGTTCTTGAGTATGAACCCTTGTTAATGACAATATCATTCAATCCATAGATTTTTTTATTTGAATTGTCTGGAGTAGTAGTAGCCACGAGTATCATTCTCTTTTCTATATGGAATTTTTTTTCTAAAAGTATTTTAATGTTGTCTATGAGTTCGTTTATGTCGATTTCAGCAAGAAATCCAAGTTTTCCAGTATTCACTCCCAATATGGGGACCATCTCCTTGCCGACAATTTTTGCCGTTGAAAGAATGCCACCATCTCCACCGAGAACAAGTATCATATCGCTTTTTTTGACCAATTCAAGAGAATCAATTCCTTTATCTGAAAATTTTCCATTTCCGATTTTTTCGATTAATGAATTTTCTACTAAAAACGTGATTCCTTCTTTTTCCATCCATTCAAAGAGTCTTATTACAATTTGAGTATCTTTTTCTCTAATGACTTTGCCTACTATTCCAAATTTCAATTATAATCTCCAATTTTTCTGAATTGATGTTTAAAGTTTAAAATTTTTAATTAAAATAAATTTTTTATGAAAAAATCAAAAAGTTAAAGAAGGTCGAGTTGAAAATTTCCATTTTCGTCCTTTACGAGTTTTTTAAGTTGTGTCTCTGCTGTATTTAGTTTCTGTTTACAAAACTTTGTCAATTCAACACCTTCTTTAAAAATGTTTATTGATTCTTCAAGTGATATATCTCCATTTTCTAATTTAGATACAATTTCTTCAAGTCGTTTAAGTGCTTCTTCGAATGTTTTTTGTGCCATATATTTACCTACTAATTAATTTTTTTAATTTTTCCACTTGCTTCTCCTTCATAAAATTTGATTTTTATCTCATCATCAATACTGAGTTCTTTTGAAGTTTTTATGATTTTTTCATCTGGGAGTATATAACATATACTATAACCCCTTTTTAATACTGCCAATGGGTCTAAGTTTTTAAGTTTTTCCTCATAAGTTTTTAAATTTTCTATATACAATAAAAGTTTATGTTTGTATGCTAATTGAAATCTGTGCAATATTTCGTCTAAAGATTGAGAGTATTGTTTAAAAAGGTCAAGAGGTATCCTAAAAGTGTAACTGGATTCAATTGATTGTATTTTCTGTTTGTCAAATTCTATTTTATCTTTCAGAAATTGATGTATTTTTTTAAGTAATTGGTTTATATGAGATTCAACTTCCATCTTGTTTAGAACGGCAATTTCGCCAGCAGAGGAAGGTGTAGGGGCTCTTTTATCTGCGACAAAATCGGAGATACTGTAATCAATTTCGTGTCCAACTGCGGAAATCACTGGGATTTTTGAGGCGAATATGGCCCGAGCGACAATTTCTTCATTAAATGCCCAAAGGTCTTCAAGTGAGCCACCACCTCTACAAACAACTATAAGGTCAACCTTTCCATAATCATTGAATTCTTTTATGGCGTTACTGATTTCCAGAGCGGCTCCATCCCCCTGAACTCTAACTGGGTTGGTGATTATTTGCACCTGTGGGAAACGTTTTGATACCACGCTCACAAAATCACGTATTGCGGCCCCAGTTGGTGAGGTTATCACTCCTATTGTCCAGGGGAATCTTGGGAGTGGTTTTTTGTGTTTTTCATCAAAAAGCCCTTCTTTATTTAACTTATTTTTTAATTTATCAAAAGCAATTTGAAGTTCCCCGATTCCAATGGGATGAATAGTTTCAGCGTCTAACTGATATTTCCCTTGTCGTTCATATACAGTTAAATATCCCCCAGCGATGACTTCCATACCGTCTTCAAGCACGAATCTCATAAGCATATTTCGTGCTTTCCAGAAAACGCAGGATATCTGAGCCCAGTTGTCTTTAAGCGTAAAGTAAGAATGACCAGATGAGTGCTTTTTAAAGTTTGATATCTCGCCTTTTACAAATATGAATGGAAAACTTCCTTCAATTATTCGCTTTAGTTCACTCGTAATCTCACTTACGGTATAAATTTTTTCTTGAAGTTTTGTTAATGTTTCCATTAAAAAATATGAATTTAATTATACTCATCTGATTTTCTTTTTATGTCTGTCTTTTCTTAATCTTTTTTTCCTCTTATGGGTTGCTATTTTGTGTTTTTTTCTTTTTCTACCGCAAGGCAATTTAAGTTCTCCTTTCTAATGTTTTATAGTGTTTTTGAATTTTTTATGTATTCTTTGACTTTTTCCGCTAATTCTCCTTGTGGTTCTATAACCAAAAATTTTTTCCACGATTCTACGGCTTTATCAATGTTTCCTATCGAATAGTTGATTATCCCAAGATTGTAATGCGCTTTTGGATGATTTGGAGCAAATTTTAAACTCTTTTCAATTTCTTTAATTGCGGTTTTGGAATCACCTGATTCATAATAGCAAATAGCCATATCAATTCGCACGTCAGAATTTGAAGAATCAATTTTTAATGCATTATTATAACAAAATATTGCTTCAGATTTTTCGTTAATGTCAAAATAAATATTCCCAAGTTTTATGTATGATTGAAAGTCGTCGGGATTTATTTTAATTTTTTCTTTCAGTTTTTCTATTTCATTTAAAAGTTCCTTATCGATGT
>CAZBIT010000162.1:0-5966 GCA_964491835.1 uncultured bacterium | reverse complement strand
AAAGGTTGAGGGTATAGAATTGGCATACAAAGCAGGTTTAGATGGTTTGCAGGTCCAATTCGTCCCTGATTTGAAAAATCCTGATTCATTAAGGCACAAATCAGTTGAAATTGCTTACAGAGATGCCTCTCATCAGTATGGAATTCAAATTAGTTCGTTATGTATAGGAGCATTGGGAAGCACACCATTGAAATCTGAGCCAGAAGCGGCCGTTTGGGTATTGGACGCTATAAAATCAGCAAGAAACCTTGGGTCAAGAGTTATTCTCCTTCCCATACTCGGTAAGGGAATCCTTGAATCAGAAGATGAATTCAAACGACTTATCGCTGTATTAAAACAATTAGGTCCTTATGCTGGTGATGAAGGTATTGTGTTAGGACTCGAATGTAATAATAGCGGTCAAGACCAATTACGGATAATGAATGAAGTTGCTCATCCTGCAGTTAAAATATATTATGACCCAAGAAATGCAATTGGATTGGACTATGAACCGCTTGAAGAAATACCAATGCTTGGAAGTCACATCTGTGAAGTCCATGTGAAAAATGGACGAAATCTTATGAGAGTGAAGGAAAAATTGGCAAAACCTACTAAAATGGGGAGAACTGAAGGATTAGACCATCCTGCAATAGCAAATGCTTTGAAAAAAATTGGTTTTAAAGATTGGATTTCACTCGAAACTTCCGTTGTAAGTAGTGACCCAATTGCTGATGCTATCGATAATATTGCTTATATCAGAGAAGTTTATAATATATTTGATTGATTGTATGTTGGTGAAATAGGTTTTTTAATATTCAATTCCTTTTTGTGCTTTAATTCCTTTTTGGAACGGGTGTTTGATATTGTAAATTTTACTTACAAGGTCTGCTGTTTCTATCAGTCCTTTGGATGCATATCTTCCAGTAATAATAATATGTAATCTTTCTGGCTTGTTTTTTAAAACTGATATTATTTCATTCTCTTCGATAAATTTATATTTGATTAAGTATGTTAATTCGTCAAGAACTATAAGGTCATATTTATCGGAAAATATTTTTTCTTTAGCAAACTTCCACGCATCTTTTGCAGATTTTATGTGTTTTGGTTTGTCTTTGGATGAGAAAATGTAACCTTTCCCTTTAAAGTGAAATTCCAATTGCTTGGAAAATTTTTTTGCAGTTTTTGTTTCTCCCAAATTTTCTTTTCTTTTAATAAATTGAATCATACAAATTTTCCAGTTATGACCAAGTGCACGGAAAATTTGCCCTAATGCAGATGTTGTTTTACCTTTTCCGTTTCCGGTATTTAAAATTATAAGTCCTTTTCCCATAAATATCCGTTTTAGTTTATGTGTTTTTTCGTAAAATTTATAATAAAATTAATTATATTCAAATAAATTTTTAAATTATTTTTGAAAATGAAAATATTTTAACATATATTTTAAAAATTATTTATTTGCCATAGTTATAAAAAATATGAATAAAAATATTAGAATATATTTGGGAATATTTTTACTTTCTGTATCAACGCTTGCGTATGAAGTATCTCTGACAAGGATATTTTCAATTACTTTATGGCATCATTTCTCGTTTATGATAATAAGTATTGCACTTCTTGGTTTTGGCACTGCGGGAACTTTTCTTTTTTTCAGTAAAAGATTATTAAAAATAGAATCACAAAAATTACTTTCAGAATTAACTTTACTTTACTCTATATTATGTTTTATAAGTTTTTTGGCCTTTAATCACATTCCATTTGACCCATTAAGAATAATATGGGATATAAATCAATTTCTTTATATCGTAATTTATTATATTTTATTTTCAATTCCATTTTTTTTCTCAGGTCTTGTTATATCAGCATCATTTACTTTATTTCCATTGCAGGTAAACACACTGTATTTTTCAAATTTACTGGGATCAGGAGTAGGTTGTATAATCGCATTGTTTGTTTTTTATCCTAAAGGTGAAACGGGCGCTGTTTTACTTATTTCAATAATAGGCGTTTTCTCTTCATTAATTTTTTGCAGAAAAGGTTTATTAAGAACATTATTAAAATGCTTTTTAATAGTAATTTTTTTGTATTTATTTTTTAATGATTTTGATTTTTTAAAGATTTCACAATATAAAGACCTTCCTTCATCTCTTTTATATGATGGTGCAAAACTTCTGAAAACGAGATATAATTCGTTTTCGAGGATTGATATAATAGAGAGCCCGGCAGTGAGGTCTGCACCAGGTTTGAGTTTGGCATATAATAAATCAATCCCTGAACAAATCGGAATAACGATAGATGCGGATAACCTTAATCCAATCACAAACTTTGATGGAAATATGGGAAATCTTGAATTTACTGCATATTTACCATCCGCTCTTCCTTATTATATAGGTAAAAAAGAAAATGTATTGATATTAGATTCCAAAGGAGGGCTTGATGTCCTCACTGCAATTTATCACAATAGTAAAAGTATAACTGCAGTCGAATCAAATCCTATGATATGTAATATAATTAACGAGGATTTTGGTGAATTTTCCGGTCATATTTATAGTGGGAAGTTTATAAATTTAATCACAAGAGAACCGCGTAGTTATGTTCGTTCGGAGAAAAAAAGATTCGATATTGTAATCTATTCTGCCCCTCTTTATCAATCTCCTTCTTCAACTGGAATATACAGTTTAACGGAAGATTATCATTTTACTGAAGAGGCATTTAAAGATTATTTTAATCGTCTTTCAGATGAGGGTTTATTGACAATATCAATGTATCTTTTTCCCCCACCAAGACAAGAAATTAAACTTGCTAATGTGATTTATTCTGCTCTGAAATCTTTGGAGATTAAGTATCCGCAAAATCACATTGCTATCATTAGTACTTGGGGGACGATAACGTTTCTCGTTAAACATAATTCTCTGAATGAAAATGATATAGTAAATTTAAAATATTTCTGCAATAAAAGAAGATTTGATACCGTTTATTTTCCGGGAATTACAAAAAGAGATGTCAATATTTATAATAAATTTGATGAGCCAATCTATTTTAATCTTATCTCTCAGGTTTTTAATGAAAGTTCAAGGGAAAAATTTTTAAAAGATTATTTATTTGACATTTATTCTGTAAATGATGAAAGACCTTTCTTTTATCATTTTTTCAAGATGGATAAATTAATTGAAACTTATAAGATTTTTCGAAATAAATGGCAACCATTTATCGAAAGTGGATACATTGTTTATGCGGTTTTCATACAGACATTTTTTTTGTGTTTAGTTATAATATTTCTTCCTTTATTTTTTTATCGAAGAAAAATTGAAATAGATAAAAAAATTAAAGATTTTTTCCCATTATTCTTGTTTTTCTTTTTTATTGGGATTGCTTATATGTTTATTGAAATATCACTTATTCAAAAGAGTATATTGTTTCTTGACAAAACAGTGAATGCGGTATCAGTAGTTTTATCCTCAATTCTTATTTCTTCCGGGCTTGGTAGTTTTTCTATGGGAAGAGTAATATCATATTCGAAAAAAAATTTATATGTAATAACACTGATTCTTTCTATTTTCTTACTTATATATGCGTTATTCATTAATGATGTCTTTAATTATTTTTTGGGGAATATAGTTTTAGTTAGGTTTGTAATTTTATTTTTACTTCTATCGATTCCTGCATATTGTATGGGGATGTTCTTTCCATTTGGAATTACGTTTATCCAAAGTATTTCGCCACGATTAATTCCATGGGCGTGGGCTATAAATGGAAGTGCTTCAGTTTTGGCTTCAATTCTCGCGGTAATTATTGCACTATCTTGGGGGTTTCGTTCTGTTTTAATTACTGCATCTCTTCTTTATGTAATCTCAGCATTTTTCGTTTTCATTCAAAAGTTTGCCAAATGACATTTATTAAAGATAGTTTTATCTGACTATTGAATTAAAAAGATTGGTATTTCTAATTAAAACATAACATTAATATTAACTCGCCTATAGTACATTATTAAGAAAATCTGAAATAGGGATTTCAAAAATATTGTTAAGTTTAGTTGAAACGTTTCGAGGCTTAATCAAATTTAAATTGGCCATTTGATTGCAATTTGTTAAAAATAAAAATTTTGTAATGCGTGGGAGATAAATGCCATATATTTTTTGTTTATATATTATAGAAAATAAAAATTTAACAGGTTTAAATAGATTTATGCAAACATTATGATAAGTATTTGAATCGACTCTTATCTGGATTTTTGAAAAATAAGAATGAAAAGCAATAATTAAATTTTAAGTAATTGAAGGAGTTAAGAATGATTAAAAAATTGTTAGTAATAATAGTTTCAATAATAGTTTTGAAAGTTAATATTTTTAGTTATGAACCATCAAGCCAGAAAACAATAAATCAAGAGGAGACGAATAGTGAAATTGCAACTTTAAAAGAACTTATAGATGAAGCATTAAAAAATAATCCTGATATAAAATCTTTAACTGAGAATTGGGATGCATCAAAGTTAAGGATTCCACAGGCAAGTGCCTGGGAAGACCCTCAATTGAGTTTCAACATTATGGATTTACCAATAAAAAAGTTTAATTTTAATATAGAACCAATGACTGGGAAACAGTTATTTTTAATGCAGCAGATACCGTTTCCGGGAAAGACATCATTAAAGGAAAAAGTTGCTAAGGAGGAAGTGGGAATTTCTGCTGAAATGTTATATGAAAAGAAAAATGAAATTGTGAAGGAAGTAAAAAATGCTTACTACGACTTGTATTTGGTCGATGAATCCATTGAAATAACCGAAAAAAATAAGGGTCTATTGGAAAGTTTTGTTAAAATTGTTCAGAGTAAATATGAAGTTGGTAAGGGGATTCAACAGGATGTTTTAAAGGCACAGGTAGAACTTTCGAGAGTGATAGAAAAATTAATTACATTAAGACAAAATCGAATGACTCTAATATCGAGAATAAATACTTTATTGAATAGGTCACCTGAAGCACAAATTGTGAAACTTGCGGAAATTGAAAAATCACAATTTAATTTCAAAATTGACGAACTCGAAAAAATTGCTTTTGACTCAAGACCTGTGTTGAAAATTATGGAGAACGAAATTGTGAAAAATGAGTATTTATATAAACTTGCCCAAAAAGATTATTATCCAAACTTTAACATTTCTTTAGGATATACACAGAGAGATATTGGAATGGATTTTATATCGGCAATGTTTTCAGTGAACATTCCTTTGTTTATTAATAAAAAACAGGGTAAAAAGGTTGAAGAAACTGCTTATACAATTGCTTCTGTTCGCGAAGGTTATATCGGGATGAAGAATGAGATAAAGTATAAAATAAGAGAATTAGTGCATAGAATTGATGAATACAATGAACTTTTTGAACTTCTGAATCAAGGAATAATTCCTCAAGCATCCCAATCTCTAAGGTCTGCAATTGCTGGCTATCAAGTAGCAAGTGTAGATTTTCTGACTCTCTTAAATAATCAGATGACGTTGTTTGATTATGAGATAGAGTATTATCGAATATTAACTGATTATGAAAAGAGTTTGGCAGATTTGGAATTTATTTTAGGAAAACAATTGTTTTAATTGTAAAAGGAGGAATCTTAAAATGAGAAGTGTTAAAATTGCAGTAATAGTTTTAATACTATTGATAGTTGAAGCAGTTGGTTTTATCTGGTGGATGAATAGGAAATACAGCCATACGGATGCATTAGTTTCCACCGCACAGCAGAAAGAAAGTCGTAAAATCTTGTACTGGAAAGATCCAATGGACCCAACTTATATTTCTGGTAAGCCCGGAAAATCTCCGATGGGGATGGATTTGGTTCCAGTATACGAGGATGAAGTGAATGCTGGTGTCCTTGGAAAAGGAGACGAAATCTCCAAGTCAGAAGGCGAATATTATACCTGCCCAATGCATCCTGAAGTGATTTCTAAAGAACCAGGTGATTGCCCTATTTGTGGGATGACGTTAGTTAAGAAAGAGATAAAGAAGGGA
>CAZBIT010000161.1:0-5968 GCA_964491835.1 uncultured bacterium | reverse complement strand
CACTGAATGAAGTAAATACTGCCTTGAATGTAGAAAGGGAAATGAAAGAGGAAACTATTAATGTTGCGGGAAAAACAAGCGTTAGGCAGATTTTATCCTTAATGGAGCAAGCGGTTCTATGTATAGCAAACGATGGTGGTATGGTTCATATGGCTTCTGGATTGAACGTTCCTGTTATTGCGCTTTTTGGTCCACAAGACCCAAAAAGGTTTGGTCCCTGGAGTAACATTCGTAAGGTGTATCATAAAAAGGTCGAGTGTTTTCCCTGTAAGCAAAAAAAGTGCAAAAGAGAAAACAATCCTTGCATAAATCTGATTGAGGTAGATGAAGTGTTTTCTGGAGTATCAGAAATTTTGAAAAATAATAACTGAAAGAATTATGTGATATTAATTTTAATAATATTGAGCGTTTGTTTTTAGCTTACATTTTACATAATATGAAAATATTTATCATTGATACTTCTGGCAGAGGCGGGATATGTCATTATACTTATTCGTTGTCACAAGCATTATCTCTTTTTGAAAAAGATATTACGCTTATAACGACAAAGAATTATGAATTAAATTTGTTTGAAAGAAATTTTCACATAATGAATGTGCTTCCAACTCACTATCAGAGAAAATATAAGTTTGCAAAAGGAATAATTTATTTTAGGTCTTTAATGAAAATTTTATCAATTGCATTAAATAACAGACCACAGATTATTCATTTTCACCATATTAAAATGCCATTTATTGAGTTATTGTTCTATAAGATAATGCAATTGAAGAATATGAAATTGATTATCACACTCCACGACGTAAAACCATTTGAGTATAAGATAATTTCACCATTTTTAAGATACCTTTACAACATTGTTGATTGTATAATTGTTCATTCTAAAAAGGACGTTGATTTGTTAAAGGGCTTTATTTCTGAAAATATTTGGGATAAGATACAAATCATTCATCATGGGGAGTATTCTTTTTTGTCTAAAAATATTCCAAAAGAGGATGCCAGAAATCTTCTTGGAATTGATATTAATAAGAAAGTTCTTCTTTTTTTTGGATACATAAGAAGATATAAAGGTTTGGATATTCTTCTTAAAGCAATTAATATATTAAAAAGTAAACGCTCTGATATTTTATTGATAATTGCGGGTAAAGAAATTGAACCATTTACAGGATACCAAAAGATGATTGATGAACTCGACATTGGGGAGAATATAATTAAGAAGATTGAATATATTCCTATTAATGAATGTTCGCTGTATTTTTCCTCTGCAGACGTCGTTGTTCTTCCGTATAGAGAAATATATCAAAGTGGTGTTGTTTTTTTATCTTATGGTCATTCAAGACCTGTTATGGTAACAAATGTAGGTGCTTTTTCCGAAGCAGTTGAAGATGGTAAAAGTGGTTTTATAGTTGAACCTGAAAATCCTTCAGAATTGGCGGGAAAGATTGATTATATTTATTCGTCTGGTGTCAACCTTGACGAAATGGGTAGATATGGATTTCAAATGGCACAGAAAAAATTTTCCTGGAAATCTTCCGCTGAAAAAACATATAATGTTTATAAAAACCTTTCTAATATTTAGGTTATTCTATTTTTATTTAATGATTAAAATATGAATTATATATTCTGGATATGTTTTTTACTTATTTTTTATTCTCTTTTTGGGTATTTTGTATTACTCCGAATTGTTTCAGAATTTATTAAAAGAGAGAGGATAGTTGATAATAAATATATTCCATTTGTTTCTATGATACTTTCTGTGCATAATGAGGAAAATATTATAGAAGCAAAAATAAAGAATTTTTTAGAAATCGATTATCCAGAAAATAAGATGCAATTACTGATAGGTTCGGATAATTCAAATGACAGGACAGAGGAAATTATTAAGAGATATGAAAATCAAAGGATTAAACTTTTTTCCTTTAAAGAGAGAATGGGTAAATCTGCTGTCTTGAATGGGATTATTTCCAAATCTTCAGGCGAAGTAATATTATTTTCAGATGCTAATACGCTTTATCATAAGGATACTGTTAAAAGGATTGTTAGACATTTTGTAGAAAAGAAAGTAGGTGGTGTGTGTGGGAAGTTATTATTGTTCAGTCCTAATGAAAGAAACGTTGGTGGATGGGGAGAAAAAATCTATTGGTCTTATGAAAATAAAATAAAGGAATTGGAGGGAAAAATCAGAACGACGGTTGGTGCAACAGGAGGGATTTATGCCATAAGAAAAGAACTTTTTCAGCCCATTTTAGAAGGTAAAAACGTTGCTTGTGATTTTTTAATCCCTTTGAAAATTGCTCAAAAAGGATTTGACATTGTTTATGATAATGAAGCAATTGCAGAAGAAACTGCATCAATAAACATAAAAAATGAATTTGTCAGAAAAATGAGAATAGGTTCTCAATGTTTTGAAATGTTATCGTTTATTATACCACTGCTTGATATGAGAAAAGGATTTATTTCTTTTGGTTTGTGGTCTCATAAAATTATAAGATGGTTTATGCCATTTCTTATGATGTTTGTTTTCATAACAAATATATTTTTGCTCGACAAACCATTGTATCAATTTTTATTCTTATTACAAGTTCTATTTTACTTTTTTGCATTTTTAGGTTTTGTATTAAATTTTTTAAGGATAAAATTTTTCTTGTTTTCTGCTCCATTTTATTTTGTTGCTGTGAATTTGGCATTATTGATAGGATTTTTCAGGTTTCTTTTTACTTCGCCTAAACCAATTTGGGAAACGACAGGTAGGGGCGAAGCATTCAGGGGAAAAGCTCGAGAAATATTTAAAGATAAATAAAAGAATGCTTCGCCTTTACAAATTAAGGAGGGAACAATTGCAGATACCAATTATTGATTTGAAAAGACAGTTGTTAAATATTAAATCTGAGATAGACCTTGCTATTGATGAGGTTTTTGAATCTGGACAATTTATTTTAGGACCTTTTGTTAAAAAGTTTGAACGAGAAGTTTGTAAATATATCGGCGTTTCACATGGTATCGGGTGTGCATCTGGAACCGACGCTTTGATGATTGCGTTAATGGGAATTGAAATTCACCCTCAAGATGAGGTAATTACCACACCATTTACCTTCGTTGCGACTGCTGAAGTCATTGCACTTTTAAATGCTAAACCCGTTTTTGTCGATATCGATGAAAAAACGTTCAATATTGATTCCGAGAAGATTGAAAATGTGATAACTGAAAAAACAAAAGCGATTATCCCTGTTCATTTATTTGGAAAATGTGCCGATATGGAAAAAATAAATGATATAGCAGAAAAATATAATATTAAAGTAATTGAAGATTGTGCTCAATCTTTTGGAGCAGAATATAATGGAAAGAAAGCAGGAGCACTTTCTGATGTGGGTTGTTTTAGTTTTTATCCGACTAAAAATCTTAATGCGTTTGGAGATGGCGGAATTGTTACGACAAGTTCTGACGTTCTTGCGGAAAAAATCAGAATTATCGCCTCTCATGGTTCAAAAGAAAAATATAATTCTGTGAGCATTGGAGTTAACAGCCGTCTTGATGCAATACAGGCGGTTTGCTTATCCGTGAAACTCAAATACGTTGACCAATGGAATGATTTGAGAAGAGAAAAAGCTAAATTATATAATGAAATGCTGAAAAATGCCGATGTTGTTATTCCTTCCAAAGACGGTTTTGATGAGAACGTATTTAATCAATATTCTATCCGAGTTAAAAAAAGGGATGAACTCCAGAAATATCTTAAATCAAAAGGGATTTCCACTATGGTCTATTATCCTATTCCAATTCATCTTCAAAATGGATACGAATATTTAGGTTATAAAGAAGGGGATTTCCCAGTTTCTGAGATGATTTCAAAAGAAATAATTTCGCTTCCAATGTTTCCAGAACTTAATGATGAGGAGATAATATATACTTCTAATGAGATAATTAATTTCTTAAAAAGTAATCATTAAAATATTTAATTACCAGAGGTAAACTTTATGCTTGATTTAAAGTTTATAAGGGAAAACTTTGAGATTGTTAAAGATGCGATTAAAAAGAAAAGGGAGAATATAAACATTGACAATTTCATTCAACTTGATGAGAAAAGAAGGAAGATAATTTCAGAGGTTGACCAGTTAAAACATAAACGGAATTTGGTATCACTTGAAATAGGGAAAATGACGAAAGAGAAAAAGGACACCAGTTCTATGAAAGAGGAAATGAGAAAGGTGTCTGATAAGATAAAAGAGTTTGATTTAGAGATACAAGAAATAGAAAAAGAAATATATGAGATTTTAAAACGTATTCCAAACGTGCCACATTCGTCTGTTCCAGTTGGAGATGAAAGTCAAAACAAGGAGATAAAAAGATGGGGAAAATTTCCGGAATTTGATTTTACACCAAAAGACCATTTGCAGATTGTGAAAGACCTTGATATAGTTGATTTTCAAATTGGGTCAAAAATTGCTGGAACGGGATTCCCACTTTATAAAGGACTTGGTGCCCTCTTAGAAAGAGCGTTAATTAATTTTATGCTTGATTTACATACTACAAAACATAATTATACTGAAATTTTTCCGCCATTTTTATCGAATAGAGAAAGTATGTTCGGCACTGGGCAACTTCCAAAACTTGAAGAAGACATGTATATTTGTAAAGATGATGACCTTTTTCTTATACCCACAGCAGAAGTCCCACTTACAAATATTCATAAGGATGAGATACTACCTGGAGAATTTCTTCCTAAATATTATACCGCTTATTCGGCATGTTTTAGAAGAGAGGCGGGTTCTTATGGAAAGCAAACAAAAGGTTTCATAAGGGTTCATCAATTTAATAAGGTTGAATTGGTGAAAATTGTTCTTCCTGAAACTTCTTATGATGAGCTTGAAACATTGCTTAGAGATGCTGAAGAAGTTTTGCAACTTCTTGAATTGCCATATAGGGTTATGATACTTGCAACAGGGGACTTAAGTTTTTCAGCAGCAAAATGCTACGACATTGAAGTATGGGCGCCTGCCGAAAAAAAGTTCCTTGAGGTCTCAAGTTGTAGTAACTTTGAAGATTTTCAGGCAAGAAGAACTGGAATAAGGTTCAAGAGAACGAGCAATTCAAAACCTGAATTCGTTCATACCTTGAATGGCTCAGGCGTTGCTACCGCACGGCTTATGGTTGCTCTTCTTGAAACATACCAGACAGATGAAGGAACTGTTATCGTTCCAAGCGTTTTAAGAAAATATATGAGAAATATCGATGTTATTAAATGAAAGTATAATATAAATAATTTGAATTTAATTATGATTCGTCATATTTTAGTTAGCATTGGAATTATACTTGATACTGTTATTCTTGGATTAATTTACATATTTTTGTCTCCTATAGATTTTAAAGGAAAAATTTTTGACTTTCTATCGAGAAATTGGTCGAAAATAATTTTATTCATAAGTGGCGTAAAAGTTAAAATAATCGGAATAGGAAATATAAATAAAAACCGCTCATACATTGTTGTTTCCAATCACCAGTCGTTATTTGATATACCAGTAATCATAGCAAATTTTCCACTTTCTGTTAGAATGATTGCGAAGAAAGAACTTTTTTGGATACCTATTTTTGGATGGGCGATTTACATAGCGGGGCACATAAGTATTGACAGGGAAAGTGGGAGAAAAGCGAAAAGAAGTTTAGAAAAAGCATTAGAGAAAATCAGTAAAAAGAGATTCTCTGTAGTGGTTTATCCGGAAGGGACAAGAAGCCCTGATGGTGAGGTAAAAGAATTTGGGAAAGGAGCATTTCGCCTTGCATTTGAGTCAAAACTCCCCATTCTTCCCGTTGCGATTAAAGATAGCAGGAAGGTTTTGCCTCGAGGTAGTTTGAGGATTAATAGAGGAGAAATAAAGATTGTAATTGGGAAGCCAATTATAATGGAAAATATTGAGAAAAGAGAACTTAACAAATTGAAAGATAAAGTGCGAAGCGAAATAATGAAAAGTATGGA
>CAZBIT010000160.1:0-5972 GCA_964491835.1 uncultured bacterium | reverse complement strand
TTGTGAAAAAAACATTGACGTAGCAATTGTTGAAACTGGAATGGGTGGTAGGTTCGATGCAACAAACGTTATAAATCCCGTAATTTCTGTAATTACTGATATTGGAGTTGAGCACCAAAAATTCCTTGGAAATACTATAAGTGAAATTGCATCAGAAAAAGGGGGTATAATTAAAAAAGGAAAAGAATGCATAGTATCAGCAACGCAAACAGAAGCAGTCAAAACACTCAAAAATATCGCAAAAAATAGAAATTCAAAATATTACCAAGTTTACAGGCATTCAAAAGTCAAATTAAAAAGTATGAATCTTTCTGGAATAAAGTTTGATTATCAACAAAAGGGCCTATTTCTAAAAAATTTATTTATCCCATTAACTGGATTACATCAATTAAAAAATGCAAGAACCGCCATATTTACTATAAATCGGCTGAAAAATAATGGCTTTTCCATAAAAGACGAGAATATCATTAATGGACTCAAAAATGCCAGGTTCAATGGAAGATTTGAAAAGGTCAATAATAATCCTCTCATTATAGCAGACGTGGGTCACAATCCTGATTGCTTTAAAGTAATAAAACAAACTATAAAAATACTTTTTCCATCAAAAAAGATTTATCTTTTATTCGGTGTAAAAAACGATAAAGATTACATTACTATGATAAAAATATTAAAACCGATATGTCAAGAAATAGTTGGAATTAAATTAAACAATCACAACGCACTTGACCCAAAAGAATTAATCGACATTACAAAAAAATTAAAAATTAAATACAATTATTTTGACTCAGGGAAAAACGGTATAGATTTTTTAATTAGAAAATCTGATAAAGATGATATAATTTTATCAACTGGTTCACACCTTACTGTGAGTGAAATAAAGAGCAATTTTCTTCAAACAAAAAACATCAAACTTTGTTCATAATCTTATTATAGTAAAATTCAACAAAATTATAGGAACTTTATGCAAAAATAAAATGTAAAATAATGTAAAAGAAGATAAACGTTAAAAATGTAACAATATATTCTACTGGTTATAACTTGTAATCCTCAAAATAGTTATATACTTCAAATTACCATCCTTTAATTATTCCATAAATATAAAAATTAATATGAGGAGACGTTATGGAAATTATCGAATTAAAAACAAAAAATATTTCAGAATTATTACTTATGGCAAAAGAATTAAACATAACAAGTTTAAGTGGATTAAAAAAGCAGGAATTAATCTTTAAAATACTTGAAGCTCAAACCCAAAAAGAAGGTTTAATTTTCTCAGAAGGGGTTTTAGAAGTTCTTCCAGACGGATACGGATTCTTACGCTCTCCGGATTACAATTATCTTCCAGGGCCAGATGACATATATATTTCACCATCACAAATAAAAAGATTCGGACTTAAAACAGGGGATACAGTTTCAGGACAGATAAGACCACCAAAAGACAACGAAAGATTTTTTGCACTTCTTCGCGTTGAAGCAGTTAATTATGAAAATCCAGAAGAAGCAAAAAACAAAATAATATTCGACAATCTCACTCCCATTTATCCAAAAGATAGGTTTCATCTCGAGTCAGACCCAACCGACCCTTCCACAAGAATTATGGATATGCTGACCCCAATAGGAAAGGGACAGAGAGGTTTAATTGTTGCTCAACCAAAGACAGGTAAGACAATGCTCCTTCAGAAAATAGCGAACAGTATCCTGAAAAACCATCCTGAAATACATATGATTGTTCTCTTAATAGACGAAAGACCCGAAGAAGTAACTGATATGGAACGTTCCGTAAAAGCAGAAGTAATAAGTTCAACTTTTGATGAGCCAGCAGAAAGACACGTTCAGGTTGCTGAAATGGTTTTGGAAAAGGCAAAAAGAATGACTGAATCTAAGAAAAATGTTGTAATATTACTCGATAGTATTACAAGACTCGCACGTGCACACAATGCCGTTGTTCCCCACAGTGGAAAGATATTATCTGGAGGAGTTGACTCAAACGCTCTTCATAAACCAAAAAGATTTTTTGGAGCAGCAAGAAATATTGAAGAAGGTGGAAGTTTAACCATCATTGCAACAGCACTAATCGATACTGGTTCAAGAATGGATGAAGTAATATTCGAAGAATTCAAAGGAACGGGCAATATGGAATTGGTTTTGGATAGAAGATTATCTGATAGAAGAATCTTCCCTTCGATTGATATAAACCGCTCAGGGACAAGGAAAGAAGAATTACTTTTAGATGATAGGGAACTTTCACGCGTATGGATTTTAAGAAAAGTTTTAAGTGAAATGAACGTCATTGAAGCAATGGAATTTCTATTAGAAAAAATTAAAGCAACAAAATCAAACAAAGATTTCTTTGGACTGATGAGCGAAATGTAAAATGAAATAATTTATAATATATTATCAAATAAATATTAAATATTTAAAAGCAAAACACAAGATTAATAATCATTTGCTTTTATAAAAATTTAATATTATATTTTATAAACAATTAAGGGCGTATTTATTCCGTTTTTTATAATACATTAAAGGAATGAAGGCGTCCTTTTTAATTCTAACAACAAACTAAAATTAAAGACGGGAGAACTAAGGTGAAAAAAGGAATTCATCCGAATTATAGGATTGCAACAGTAACCTGTTCCTGTGGAAGCACTTTTCAGACCAGAACTACTGTTGGCGATATAAAAGTTGAAATATGTTCTCATTGCCATCCATTTTTTACAGGAACGCAAAAACTGATTGACTCTGCGGGACGAGTTGAAAAATATTTGAAAAGGTATAGCAAAAAAGAAAAAATCGAACCCAAGGAAAATCAGGAAAAAGAAGTAAAGGAAGAGACAAAATAATTTTGTCTTATAATTGTTCAAAACAGTATGACTGAAACTGAAATAAAAATAAAACCAATGGTTGGTGGACAGGCAGTAATAGAAGGGGTGATGATACGTTCTCCAGAAAAGATTTCAGTCGCAGTAAGACAAAAAAATGGGAAAATTTTACTAAAAGATGAAAATTTTATATCCATTACTCAAAAAAAAAGATTTTTTTCATTACCTTTTATTAGAGGAGGAGTTATTCTTTTCGAGTCCCTATATTTAGGATTAAAAAATCTTTCCTGGTCAAGTAAAGTTGCCTTAATTGATGAACAAAATGAAAAACATAGTAATAAAATAGAGAAAATATCTAATCTAATGACATTTTTTACAGTTTTTATTGGAATTGGATTAGGGATTATTTTATTCTTTTATATCCCCCTTATTATTACAGACCTTACTGGATTGAAAAGTGGATTTTACTACAACGTGGTTGACAGTTTTATCCGTATTGTGATATTTTTAAGTTATATTTTACTGATTTCAAAATGGAAAGAAATACAAAGAATTTTCCAGTATCACGGTGCCGAACATAAGAGTATTTTCGCTTATGAGAACGGTTATAAATTAACAATAGAAAATGCTCAAAAGTTTGGTACACAACATCCCAGATGTGGAACAAGTTTCATTGCTATGGTTATTTTGGTGAGTTTTTTTATTTTCTTACTTCTTGGGACGCCTGAAACTATCTCTGACAAAATAACAAGATTTCTCTTTATTCCAATAATCGGTGGATTATCGTATGAACTGATAAAAATAACGGACAAACATAAATATAAAAGATTAATAAAATTTACAATCATTCCTGGACTTTGGCTTCAAAAGATTACAACAAAAGAACCGGATGAAAAGCAATTGAAAGTGGGTTTAATTGCATTACGAAGTTCTCTTGGAGAAAATGTATTTAATGACCCTGACATCATATTATATAACAATGAATTAATCTAATTTAATTGATTGATTATGTTTGACAAACTAAACGAAATAGAAAATAAATTTGAAGAAATAACATCATTATTAGGCTCAGATGTCGTAATATCTGATAAAAAGAAGTATGTCAATCTGATGAAAGAACATAGCGAACTATCACCCATTGTCGAAAAATATAGAGAATACAAAAAATTAGATAAACACATTGAAGAAGACCAAAAGATAATTTACGAATCAAAGGACATAGAACTTAAAAATATAGCAAAAGAAGAACTTTCAGAACTGGAAGAAAAGAAACATAAAATTGAAGAAGAATTAAAATATTTGCTCCTTCCTAAAGACCCTTCCGATTCAAGAGACGTGATAATGGAAATAAGAGCAGGAACCGGCGGAAATGAAGCGGCACTTTTTGCAAGCGACCTTTATAGAATGTATACAAAATACATAGAAAAAAATAACTGGAATATTGAAGAGATTTCATTTACTCCCGGTAGCAGGGGAGGGTTTAAAGAGATAATTTTTGGAGTGAGTGGCAAAGACGTTTATGGAAAATTAAAGTATGAAAGTGGTGTACATCGTGTTCAGAGAGTTCCGATTACAGAAGCATCAGGAAGGATTCATACCTCAGCAGCCACGGTTGCAGTTCTTCCAGAAGCAGAAGATGTAGAAGTAAATATCGAACCTAAAGACATAGAAGTTGATGTTTTTAGGTCATCGGGACCCGGCGGACAATCCGTCAATACTACTGATTCTGCCGTTCGAATTACTCATATTCCAACGGGAATGGTTGTTACCTGTCAAGACGAAAAATCTCAGCATAAAAACAAAGCAAAGGCAATAAAAGTTCTAAAAGCAAGGCTTCTCAATAAGTTAAAATCAGAAAAAGAGCAGGAAATTGCAAATACAAGAAAAGCACAAATTAAAACGGGTGATAGAAGCGAAAAAATAAGAACATACAATTACCCTCAAGGCAGAGTTACTGACCACAGAATTGGACTCACACTATATAAACTCGAGAAAATCCTCGAGGGTCAAATAGATGAATTAATCGAAAAATTGGAAATGGCGGAAAAAACAGAAAAACTAAAAACGGAGGTGCTCGAAATAGGAGTTGCTTGAAAATAATGCAAAAAATCAATCGACAATCAACGAACTCATCAACTGGGGCACACAATATCTAAAAGAAAACGGAGTTAAAAATCCAAGAACAAGTTCAGAAATTTTACTCAGTTTTACTTTGAATTTAAAAAGAATTGACTTATATTTAAAATATAATGAAATTGTAAATAACGAAAATGTTATAAACTTCAAAGAATTTATAGAGAGACGTGCTCAAAAAGAGCCCATACAATATATAATCGGTATTACTGAATTTATGTCTATTACGTTCAAGGTAAATTCTACTGTTTTCATACCTCGACCAGAAACAGAATTACTTGTGGAACAAATTATGGATATTTCAAAAAGAAGATGGGAAAATGAAAAAGCCGTTAACATCCTTGACATAGGAACTGGCAGTGGCAACATTGCAATAAGTTTTGCAAAATATATAAATAATTCTTATATATTCGCAATTGATATATCAGATGATATTCTAAAAATAGCCGAAGAAAATGCTCAAATGAACAGCGTCGGAGAAAAAATTACATTTAAAAAACTTTCTATATTTGATGCAGAAAAAACTGATTTCGAAAATATTAACATAGTCGCTTCAAATCCTCCTTACATATCTTTAAAAGATTATCAAAATCTGGAGGACGAAGTAAGACATTATGAACCTGAAATTGGCATACAAGATTTCGACGATGGTCTCTCATTTTTTAAAATTATATGCGAAAAAAGTAAAGAATGGCTCATTGACAATGGCTTTTTATTTATGGAAATGGGATTAGGAGAAAGTCAGGACGTTTGTAATATTGTAAAGTCATACGGATTCTCCAACATAAAAATCTTAAAAGATTACCAGCAAATAGATAGAGTCATTTTTTGTGAAAACGAAAAATAAACTAAAAATCTTATAAATTAATTTTTCTTATAATCTAATAAATAATATCGTAATCTAATTCAATACAGGAAATTACATTATGAATCCTAATATTTTTAGAGAATATGACTTAAGAGGTTTGGTGAACAGCGATTTGACCGATGATGTTGTATTGAATATTGGAAAAGGATATG
>CAZBIT010000159.1:0-6015 GCA_964491835.1 uncultured bacterium | reverse complement strand
GGGTTATAAGGATTATGTCTGCCTGTGGAAGTTTAGTATAGTCCTCTTCCCTTCCCACAGGGGCTATGTGAATAATTTTCCCACTAAATGTAAACATTAAAGTCCCATGTCCTATAAAGGTTATTTTCAGGTCACCCGCGGATGTTTTGATAATATCAGTTTCAAATTGTTCTTGTGCTAAAGAAGGGATTGTAAAAATTGCCAAGATAATCATTATAAAAAATAATTGTTTAAACATTGTTTGTCTCCACGAAAATGTTTTTTTGTAAATTATTATATTATAACTAACAAAAAATTTGATAAATTTTCAAGATAAAAATTTACTCTTTGATAGATTTTATTAAATAATACTACTGGGAAATGGTATAAAAAATATTGTTTTGATTTGCGGAAAATATAATTTTGGAGAATAATAGAATTAATTTTCACCAAAAAATACATTTTTTCAATATTTAAAATATTAAAATTGTATATTTTCATTTTATTTATTATTTTTCAAACTAAAAGTGATTATTTTTAAAATATGATAAGATGGATAAAAATATATTTCTCATATTAGGGGGTTATGGGAATACAGGGAAATGTATAGCAAAACTGCTTCTAAAGGAAAGTGATATTCAAATAATACTTGCAGGAAGACGTTTAGAAAAGGCACAAGAAACCGCTGAAGAATTTAATAGAACTTTCGGTGGAAATAGAATTAAAGGGATTTATGCAGATGCTTCTGATGTTGAAAGTTTAAAACAGGCATTTGAGAATGTGAATTTTGTTATTGTAGCTTCAAGCACTGCAAAATATGTAAAAGAGATTGTTAAGGTATCATTGGAATCAAAAGTGGATTATCTCGATATTCAATATTCAAGTGAAAAGTTATCATACCTTAAATCTATATCTGATGAAATTAAAAGTGCTGGGCGTTGTTTTATTACAGATGGTGGGTTTCATCCGGGTCTTCCTTCTGCTGTTGCCCGATACGTTGGAGGGAAATTTAACAAACCTGAACAAATAATCGTTAGTAGTTTAATTAAACATAACTGGAAAAAAGAGGTGTCGGATTCTACTATATATGAGTTTATAGAAGAATTTAAAAATTACAAACCTTTCGTTTTTGAAAATCGAGAGTGGAGAAAGGCTAAGATGAGTACAATGAGGGATTATCTCAAAATCGATTTTGGACAAAAGTTTGGCAATAAATATTGTGCTCCGATGACGCTTGAAGAAATGTTTTCTATACCAAAAATATTTCCTTCTATTAAAAAAACTGGATTTTACATTGCTGGATTTAATTGGTTTGTGGACTGGATTTTGATGCCCATTTTTATCATTCTATTATTTTTATTTCCAAACAAAGGAATTAAGTTAGCAGGAAAACTATTTTGGTGGAGTATGGGAAGATTTTCATCTCCCCCTTACGGCGTAATTTTGAAAATTGACGCAATTGGTAAAAAAAACGGGAATCTAAAGAGAGTGGAGACATTTTTTTACCATGAAGATGGTTATATGTTCACTGCAATTCCAGTTGTTGCGTGTTTGTTGCAATATCTTGATGGTTCTATTAAAAAACCAGGTCTCTGGACGATGGGAAACATTGTTGAACCAAACAGATTGGTAATGGATATGGAAAGAATGGGAGTCAAGGTTTGGTCTGAAGAAAGGGAAGAGAAAGAAAATAAATAATATTTTATTATTTTTTATTAATCTGAATTATTCATAAATCATATATTTTATAAAAAATTTATTGATTTATGAATAATATTGATAAAATATATAAAACAAATTTGAGGGCATTTATGAAAAAAGAAATAGAAATAAATAAAGCATATCGATTAGTTGAGCCGGGTTGCGTCGTATTGGTTACTTCTGGGAATTTAAAAAATCCAAATGTGATGACTTTCAGTTGGCAGACACCAATAAATATCAGTAATCCTCCTCTTATTCTTTTGGTTATACATCGTGTCAGGTATTCATATGAATTAATTAAACAAAATAATGAATTAGTAATTAACATTCCAGGAGAAGACCTTCTTGAACAGACGCATTATGTTGGCAGATATTCAGGTAAAGATAGAGATAAGTTCAAAGAAGCAGGACTTACCCCAGTTCCATCTAAAATGGTTGAGCCCCCTTTGATAGATGAGTGTTCTGGACATCTTGAATGTCGTGTAGTAGAAGTATTTGAAACAAAAACTCATGATTTGTTGGTTTGTGAAGTTGTTCGTGCAGTTGCTGATTCAGATTTATTTGATGGTGAGAACTGGGTTTTAGAAAAATTTCATCCTTTAAATTATCTCGGTGGAAATAAGTATGGTATTTTGGAGAGAACCGCTATACCAAAAACTGTAAAGATATGATTGATATTTGAAATTTTAAAAAATTTTGGATTTAATAAATTAGAGTAAAGACAAAGGAGACAAAATGGTTTCTAAAAAAGATATTGAAAGTGCCTATAAAACGATATCGGGAGAAATAGTTAATACTCCTTTAATTTTTTCATATACATTGAGCGATTTATGTGGGTGCAAGACGTTTTTTAAACTTGAGAATTTACAGATGACAGGTTCTTTTAAGGAAAGAGGAGCACTGAATAAACTGATGAACCTGACTCAGGAAGAGAGAGAAAAAGGTGTTATTACTGCCTCCGCAGGTAATCACGCGCAAGGTGTTGCATATCACTCTCAACGGCTTGGAATAAAAGCGAAAATCGTTATGCCAATTGGAACTCCTTTAATAAAAGTTGTGTCGTCTCAAAACTATGGAGCGAACGTTATACTTCACGGTGAAACTTACGATGATGCATACGAACTTGCTTTGGAGATTTCTAAAAAAGAAAATCTCACATTCGTTCATCCATTCGATGACCCATTAGTTATTGCAGGACAGGGGACAATAGCAATGGAAATTTTGAACAATGAAGCAGGCAAAAAAGTTGAGGCAGTTGTGTGTCCAGTTGGAGGAGGAGGATTGATATCCGGCATAGCAACTTATATTAAAAAAACCGACCCGTCAATTACAATTATTGGTGTGGAAGCGGAGACCTGTCCTTCATTAAAAAGGGCTATTCAAAATGGTCATCCCGTTAAATTAGAGAGTGCATCTTCTATTGCTGATGGGATTGCGGTTAAATGCGTTGGGAAAATGACTTTTGAAATTGCAAAAAAATATGTGGATGACGTTGTTTCCGTTAATGAAGATGAAATTGCCCATTCTGTGCTTTTGTTTCTTGAAATTGAAAAGATAGTCGTTGAAGGTGCCGGGGCAGTCCCACTTGCCGCACTTATTAACCGTAAAGTAGATTTGAAGAATAAAAACGTAGTTTCAATTATTTCTGGTGGTAATATTGATGTTAATGTGCTGAATAGAATTATTACACACGGATTATCAGTAGACGGGCGTATCGTTCAATTGAAGGTAAGAGTGAGAGATATTCCGGGTGCTCTTAAAAATGTGCTTGAAATTTTTAAACAACTAAATACAAATGTTCTGGACATAATACATCACAGATATGAATCATCAGCACCAATTGGATATGTTGATATTTCAATCACTTTGGAAACAAAAGGGCATCAGCACATAAATGAGATAAAGCAAAATCTTAAAAAATATGGATATCTTTCTTAAACTGTATATTTAATTAAGAATAATTGACTATTTTAGAGGGAAAATAAATTATGAGGAATATCTGTGTTGCTTCTGTTCAGTTTGAACATATAGCAGGGAATAAACAGGCAAATTTGGATAAGATTAGATATTTTGTTGAAAAAGCATCAAAACAAAATGTAAAAATGATAGTATTTCCTGAATGTTGTATAACGGGGTATTGGTTTTTAAGGAAACTTTCAAAAGATGAACTAATGGAATTGGCTGAGCCAGTTTTCGATGGTTCTTCTTCGAAAGTTCTCATTTCTCTTTCTAAAGAATATCAGATGACGGTAGGTGCAGGATTAATAGAAATTTCGGATGATAAAAAATTATACAATACATACATTGTAGCAATGCCAAATGGTGATTGCAGACGTCATAGAAAAATTCACGCATTTGTTAGTGAATACATTTCATCCGGTTCTGAATTCACGGTATTTGACACTCCTCATAAATGTCGAGTAGGAGTTTTAACCTGTTATGATAATAATATAATTGAGAATGTGAGAATAACCGCACTAATGGGTGCAGAAATTTTATTTGCACCACACCAAACAGGTGGTTGTAATTCTCCCGACCCGCATACGATGGGTTTAATTGACAGAGAACTTTGGGAGAATCGTCATAATAATCCTCAAGCAATCGAAGAGGAACTTCGAGGTTCAAAAGGCAGGGGATGGCTTATGCGGTGGCTTCCGAGTCGTGCTCATGATAATGGAATATTTATTATTTTTAGCAATGGAATTGGTATTGATGATGATGAAATAAGAACAGGAAATGCAATGGTCATTGACCCTTATGGGCGGATTATTACCGAAACCTGCAAAGCAGGTGATGATATGGTTATAGCGGATTTGGATGCTTCTTTAATGGAAAGGAATACTGGAAAAAGATGGATTAAGACACGCAGACCTGAATTATATAAACCATTAACTGTGCCTATTGGAATTGAACAAGATACAAGAACGGTAAGGTTTGATAAGAAAGGGGTGTGAGTATGAAACTGAAACAAGTAATGGATTATTTGAATTATTTATAAATTATATTTTTGATACATTAATATTTCTTAGGTTCTTACATTTTTATTTTATTCCGGAGTAACCTTTAACAGTAAATATGCATCGAAATTAACAGATAGATATGGTTCTGAACCTTTAATTGTGCCCAAATTTTTATTATTTGCATAGTCGATTACACTATAATTTTTTGATTCATCTAATCCACGAAGATGTATCTTACCTTCAAATTTTCCGATTTCCAATTTAGTTTCTTTTGGTTTTTCTTTTAATTGTGAATCGAATTCGGTTCCAAATCGCCATATTCGGTCTTTAGTTGAACCTAAAAGTGGTGTGGTGTAAAATGCATAATAGAATGAACTATCCTTTTTTATAACATGACCTTCAGGAAAATCAAAAGCGATGTCATAAAGATTGAGATATTCCCCTTTACTTAACATATGTTCTCTGTAAATTTTAAGCCATTTTTTATGATATTCGTCAAGGATTGTGGCGAAAGTTCCAGGGACACCTCCAGTTCCGATTATGATTTCATAAATTGGACCAGCGAGGACTGCTGTGCATTCTTCGATAACGGGTGTATAAGGAGTGTAAAGGGCTTTATACATTTTAACTCTATTCGTAATTTGGTCAATTTTGGGGTCTGATGTTACAGGCAGATGAAACCATGGAAGTTGGTAAACTGAAGGTGGAATACCGCAGGGACAATATTCGATAAGAAAATCCAGCTTAATCGAGGTCGCCGTTTCGTATATTATTTTATAAACTTCAGAGACCTGTTCGTAAGATTCCCAAGGAGATTTATGATTGTGTTTTGGGTTATAGCAAGGAGGAGCGGAATTGGTTCTGGTGAAATCGAGTTTAAATCCATCAAAATCCCAATCTCTGACAAACTTTTCCACGAGTTTTTTATGATGTTCAATAACAGGTGGATATGCCGGGCATAAATCATAAGAGCGGTGGATATTTCCATCCTCATTCATTATAAGCCAGTCGGGATGCATTTTTGGCATATCTCCTTCTTTAACAGCTGAGAAAGGACTCCACCAGAGCCAGACCTTAAAACCTTCATCGTGCAATCTTTTTACGGATTGTTTCACATCTTCTTCGCCCTTGGGGAATTTTGATTCTAAGGGCCACCAATCACCGTAATATGGAAACCAACCATCATCGAGAATTACGCTTGATATCTCAAGTTCTTTAAGTCGAGGAATCATTTTATAGATTTTTTCGATTGTAAAATCTTTTCTGAATCCCCACGTGCACCATTCATTTTTATAAGCGAGTTCAGGAGGTTCTTTGAATGGGGGAAGAATGTTTTTCATAATATTCCCGTATTGTTTCAATGCATCAAAAAAAT
>CAZBIT010000158.1:0-6021 GCA_964491835.1 uncultured bacterium | reverse complement strand
CAGGGAGTTGTGATTTGTTCAAAGGTTCTTGCAATGGCATTTTTTCTTGAGGGGAAATATACTCAAGCATTTCCTTTTTTTGGAGCGGAAAGACAAGGAGCACCAGTTACGGCATTTGTTAGAGCCGATGATAAACAAATTTATTTAAGATGTAAAATATATAACCCCGATTATCTTATTGTGCTTGACCAATATTTGCCTTTTGAAGTAAATATAACAGAAGGATTAAAGAGTGGGGGAACGATTGTTATCAATGGAATGGAAAAACCAGAATTTTATAATATATCCTCAGATTTCAAAGTATATATAGTTGATGCTGCTACCGTTGCATCAAGATATGGAATTGGTTCAAAAGAACTTCCTATCGTAAATAGCGCAATCCTTGGAGCGTTTTGCAAACTGACTAATTTATTGAATATTGATTCTATTGAAAAAGCCATAAAAGAGTTTGCACCTGTAAAAAAAGAAGAAAATGCAGATGCCGCTGTTGAACTCTATAATTCAATTTAAAGGGATTATTAATGAAAGTGAAAAGCGATATAATCGAAGAAATAAAGAAATTACCATATACCACCATCTCGCATTCGAATATGCTCTGGAACAAAACGGGCACGTGGAGATACGTAAAACCTGTGTATGAAAATAAAATGGCAATATGCACAAACAAGTGCCCCTGTGGAAATGACATTGCTAACTTTGTATTATATGCCTCAAGCGGTGAGTTTCAAAAAAGTTATGAAATTATAAAAAAAACAAATCCATTTCCTGGAGTTTGTGGAAGAGTATGTTATCATCCCTGTGAAACCTACTGTAATAGAGCACAATTTGATGTACCAGTTGCCATTCAAGCAATTGAAAGATTCCTCGCAGATTACGGATATGAAAATGAAGAAATAGTCCCTTATGTTGAAGAAAAGAAAAATAAAAGAATAGCGATTATTGGGTCTGGACCCGCTGGACTTTCCTGTGCATATCATCTTGCATTAAAAGGATATGCTATTGAAGTTTTTGAAGCTTACGATAAATTGGGAGGAATGTTACGATATGGAATACCTTCCTATCGACTTCCAAAAGATATTCTTGATAGGGAAATAGACGCTATTCTTGAAATGGGGATTAATTTAAAAACTAACACTCGGATTGGCGTTGATTTTTCGTTGAATAACCTCGAGGAATATGATGCTGTCTATGTCGCAGTCGGAGCGCATAAAAGTCGTTCTCTGAGAATTAAGGGAGAAAATATTAACGGTGTTATTTCTGGATTGGAATTTCTTTCGAAAATTAATTCTGGAGAGAAAGTAAATTTGGGTGAAAAGGTCGTTGTGGTGGGTGGAGGAAATACTGCGATTGATAGTGCTCGCTGTGTTATCAGGTCTGGTTCCGAAGTCACGATTGTTTATAGAAGGTCAAGGAATGAAATGCCTGCTTGGGATGAAGACATTGAGTATGCTATTGAAGAAGGAATAAAATTTATTTTTCTTGCTTCACCTGTAGAAATTATAAGCGAAAATAATAATGTTAAGGGAATTACCTGTCAGAAAATGAAACTTGGGGAACCGGACCAATCAGGTAGAAGAGAACCCATTCCCATAGAAAACTCATATTTTAAAATCGATACCGATAATGTAATCATTGCTATTGGTGAGGATTCCGAAATTTCCTTTTTAAGCAAATCTTTTGAGACGAAAGATAAAAAGATTATAACGACTCCATATTATTTTACAAACGTAGGAAGATATTTTTCTGGTGGTGATGTGTGTTATGGCGTTCCTGCAACGGTCGCATCTGCCATAGGTTCGGGAAGACAGGGTGCTGAATCCATTGATTATTTCTTAAAAAATGAAGAAAATAAACTGCCAAAAGAGCATAAAATTACGGAGTTCAAGGATTTAAATCTTGACTATTTTTCACCTTCTGTTAGAATTATTATCCCCAAATTGAGCAGTAATGATAGAATTAGTAATTTCTCTGAAATAGTGCATACTATTTCTCCAGAAGAAGTTATCTTTGAAGCAGAGAGATGTTTTACTTGTGGATTATGTGCGATGTGTGATAATTGCGTTATTTTCTGCCCAGATTTAGTAATAAGAAGAAAAGATGATAATTCGGGATACAATATCAATTATGATTATTGCAAAGGTTGTGGTATATGCGTTGAAGAATGTCCAAGAAACGTTATTTCTGTGGAAAAAGATATTAAAATAAAATAGTTAAATCTTTTAGTTTTAAAGAAAGAAATTGAGTAATTTTATAATTTGAAGTGGTTGTAATTAAAGAAAAAAAAAGGAAGGGCCAAAAGCCGTATTTACTTGAGGGCACGTATGCAGTGGCATACGCAGTTAAACTATGCCGTGTTAAAGTGATAGCAGCATATCCAATTACGCCTTCGACCGCAATTGCGGAGAAATTAGCAGAGATGGTTGGTAACGGTGAATTAGAAGCGAAATACATAAAGGTAGAATCTGAACATTCATCGATGGCTTCTCTGATAGGTGCTTCACATGTTGGTGTAAGAACTTTTACTGCGACGTCATCTCATGGGCTTGCTTATATGCATGAAACTCTTCATTGGGCAAGTGGTGCAAGACTCCCAATAGTGATGAGCAATACGAACCGCTCGCTTGGAAGTCCATGGAGCATTCTTGCCGACCAGACAGATTCCCTTTCTCAAAGAGATACTGGATGGATTCAGTTTTATTGTGAAAGTAGTCAGGAAATATTCGATACTATTATTCAAGCATACAGAATTGCTGAACAGGTTTACATTCCCGTAATGGTTAATATGGATGCATTCTTTTCTACCCATATTCTTGAGAACGTTTTAATCCCAGGCCAAGAATTAGTTGATTCTTATCTTCCAGAGTTTAATCCGCCTATTAAAATTGATTTTGGCAAACCTTTTGCTTTTGGGGGTGTTGCTCCCGGTGACAGTTATTACAGATTTAAATACAAAATGGAAGAAGAAATGTTGAGAGCCATCGATGTTGCTATTGAGTCGGACAATGAATTTGAAAAGGTTTTTGGAAGAAAATATGGAATCGTTGATTGTTATAAATGTGAAGATGCTGAAATGGTACTTGTAACCACAGGAACCGCTGCGGGAACTGCACGAGTATTAATCGATGAAATTAGAAATACAGGAACGAAGATTGGATTAATGAGAGTAAGGTTATTTCGACCTTTTCCATCTAACGTAATAACGAATGTATTAAAAGATAAGAAGAAAATTGCAGTAATAGACCGTAATATATGCCATGGCGTAGGTGGAATATTTGCCCACGAAATAAGAGCTGCTTTTCATAATACTTTACATCATCCACCAATTTTTGGATTTATTGCAGGACTTGGTGGAAAAGATATTACGCCTGAGCAAATTAAAAGTGCAATAAAATATACAATGGAAAATGATTACCCAAATAAAGAAGCATTCTGGTTAGACATCGAACTTTAAATTGAATTTGGAATAAATTATAAAGGGTAGAAAATTTATCAGGAAATATTGATGAATAAAAAGACGTTTGAAATACCTGAAATAGACCTTTTATGTATGGGTCATATGGCTTGTACGGGCTGTGGTGTTCCTTTGGCTATGAAGTTTATGTTAAAGGGATTAGGCAGAAAAACAATACTTGTTGTCCCTGCTTGCTGTTATTCTGTTATTGATGGCACATATCCTTATTCGGCGTCTGGCGTTCCATTAGTGCATGTTCCTATTCCGTCATCTGCCGCTGTGTCTTCTGGAATTAGAGCAGGACTTGATATGATTGGAGATACGGATACGTCTGTTGTTGCTTGGTCTGGAGATGGTGGAACATACGATATTGGATTTCAGGCACTTTCAGGTGCTTCCGAAAGAAATGAAAATATTATTTATGTGTGCTATGATAATGAAGCATATATGAACACAGGGATTCACAGGAGTTCTGCAAGCCCACTTTTGGCTTGGACTACGACTACTCCTGTATCATCACCTAAAAATGTGCCCAAAAAAAATATAGATTTCATTTTGGCAGAACACGGAATTCCTTACGTTGCTACCGCTTCTATTGCTTATCCGGATGATATGATTAGAAAGTTTATTACCGCAAAAAATATTAAAGGCACCCGTTTTATACATATTCTAACCCCTTGCCCTATTGGATGGAAAACAAGTCCATCGCAGACCGTGAAAATAGCGAGAATCGCGGTTCAAACGGGCATTTTTCCATTGTTTGAAATAAAATATGGTGAGATAATTATTAATTATAAAATAAAAGATAAACCAGTGGAAGAATATCTTAAACTCCAAGGGAGATTTTCTCACCTGAAAAAAAAAGAAATAATTACTATCCAAAAAGATATAGACAAAAATTGGAAAAGATTAATTAAATTGTCCAAAATCAGTTGAATTTATGTTTTATATGTTAGATTTTTAATCTTTTAAAATAAAAAGGTTTTTTACTATATTAAAAAATTTTATATTATAATGTTCGAAAATAGTAATAATAAATAAATTATTATGGAGATTATAAAAAATGATAAAGAAAGTAATTATATTAACAATCTCGTTAATTTTAATGTCTTTACCTTATACGTATGCTGCCACTGAAACGCAACATACAGAATCACTTCCATTGATTACGGTTATTCCTTTTATACTAATGCTTTTAAGTATTGCAATTGTTCCTCTAATAAAGGAACACTGGTGGGAAAGTAATTGGAATAAATTAATAATAAGTTTGGTACTTGGTATCCCAATGGGTATATATATCCTGTTCCACGATTATCTTGAGCTTATAGGAACTATGGAAGAATATATATCTTTTATCATATATGTTGGTTCTCTTTTTATCGTATCGGGGGGTATAATATTAAGGGGAGACCTTAAAATATCACCAAAAATCAATACACTTTTTTTGGGGATTGGTGGAATCCTTGCTTCTTTTGTGGGAACGCCTGGTGCAAGTATGCTTTTAATTAGACCGGTATTGAGAATTAACAGTGGAAGAAAATACGTTATGCATACCGTAATATTTTTTATATTCATAGTGAGTAATATTGGAGGTTGTTTGACTCCACTCGGTGACCCTCCTCTTTTTTTAGGGTATTTAAATGGCGTTCCCTTTTCCTGGACATTTAAACTCTGGCCCAAATGGCTATTTATGGTTGGTTTACTTTTAATTGTCTATTACATTGTAGAAAGTTATCTTTTCAAAAAAGAAACATTGCAAATATCTAAAAAAGAGATAAAACCGGAAGTTCCTTTGAGCATTGGGGGATTGATAAATTTCTTATGGCT
This sequence comes from uncultured bacterium, assembly GCA_964491835.1. Lineage (GTDB taxonomy): Bacteria > SM23-31 > SM23-31 > JAUVVT01 > JAUVVT01 > CAZBIT01. The sequence continues at coordinate 743 of CAZBIT010000158.1, read as the reverse complement.
CGGAGGCATTATATTATCGGTTGCATTTCTGCCTGTTTTCCCAATTAGAGAATTAGTATTGCTTGGAATAATAGCATTATCATTAATTACTTCACCAAAAGGGCTAAGAAAAGAAAATAAGTTTACATTTAATCCAATAATCGAGGTTGGATTCTTGTTTTTCGGGATTTTTTTAACAATGATTCCTGCACTCATTATTTTAAAAACAAGGGGCTCTGAACTTGGTGTATCACAACCGTGGCAATTTTTCTGGATGTCGGGTGGGTTATCCTCTTTTCTTGACAATGCTCCCACGTATCTCACGTTTTTTAACCTTGCTCAGGGTCTGCATGCTACGGGTAATTTAGTTGCAAATACTGGCATTCAATTTAAAATCCTTGAAGCAGTTTCATTAGGTTCAGTTTTTATGGGGGCCAATACTTATATTGGCAATGGGCCTAATTTTATGGTTAAGGCAATTTCGGATGAAGCGGGAACAAAGATGCCTTCGTTTATCGGATATATGGCTTGGTCAGTTGGAATTTTAATACCACTTTTTATTATTGTCACTTATATCAGTTTTATATGGAATATAATATAATTATTGTATTTTCAATGTATTTTAGAGTGGGGAAATAAAAGTTGATTTTATAAAAGAAATTGCTATATTTTTTAAATTTAAAAATAAGTAATTTGTCCAGTTGATTGGGAATTATATCTTAATTTTTGATTAAAGTTTTAACATTATTGCTTTATGCTTTCTG
>CAZBIT010000157.1:0-6065 GCA_964491835.1 uncultured bacterium | reverse complement strand
TGAGCATAAATCTGGTCAACCTGGCTTCCATTTCGCTGGTCTTCCCAGCATACAGCAAAAAATCCATCACTTGCCCCATCTATCGCAGGATTTGATTGAATTATGCCCGAACCATCATTGTTCACCCTGAAATTATTACCCCTCGGATTTCCATTAATGTCAAACTTCTGAGCATATACGTCCGGGTCATAACTGTCATTTCTATAGTCAATCCAGCAAATGACAAATGAACCATCGTCAAAAATACAGACGTCCTGGTCACTTTGAAATGCCGAACTCTGGTCATCATTGACTCGAAAATTTTCACCCACTGGATTTCCTAAAGAATCAAATCTCTGAGCAAAAATATCAGAGTCACCATTTCTTTCGTCCATCCAGCAAACAACAAACTTACCATATTTATTAATGTCAACTTTCGGCTCTAATTGAATAAACGTCCCAACATTATTATCGTCATTCACTTTAAAATCACCATCTATCACTCCTTTTAATAAAGAATAATTATATCCCTCAGGAACAAACTTTTCATTCTTTTCCAATAAAGATTTAAATTTTTCAAAAAACGAACTGCTCTTTATACTTTCATACCTGTTTTCAAAATCCCAAAATTCTTTATTATTTAATTTTAACTTCTCCAATATTTTTTTCACATCATTAATGTCATTCGAGCCAATTTTATTTGAAAAAACAATTATAGAAATAAAAATGAAAATAAATGCCAAAAAATTGTTAAATCTAAAAAACACAAATTCGCCCAAAATTTATAAAATTCATAATTAATATAATTATCTCTCAAAAGATAATATAATTTGCTTTTTATTCTTTTCCAATTAAAAATTATGAAATTAAATTTTTTGTTATTATATTTTTAACTCGTAAAAAATAATTTTTTTAGATTGATGTTTATTTTATAAATAAGAAACTTTGTAATACATAAAATTTTTTACATAAACATACCATTAATTTTAAAAATGAAACAGAGCCAGAAAGCTGATTTAGCAATATTAGGATTAGCATTTATATGGGGAGCAACTTTTAGCATCGTAAAAAATGCGTTAAATGATATATCCCCGTTTGTTTTTAATTCCATCAGATTTATTATAGCAAGCGTATTATTCTGGACATTATTCAGAAAAAAATTCGGAAAATTCGAGAATCGAGTAGTAAAAGCAGGTTTAATAACAGGTTTATTTATGGCTATCGGCTATGGATTTCAGACAGCAGGATTATATTATACAACAGCGTCTAAATCCGCATTCATAACCGGCTTTTGTGTTATTCTCGTTCCGCTATTTACCGTTATCATTGAGAAAATCATTCCAAAAATTAATGTTATATTAGGCGTCTTTGTGGCTCTTGGTGGTCTTTGGTTTTTAACTATTTCAGAAGGATTGAATAAAGTAAACTTTGGAGACATACTAACTTCATTTTGTGCAGTGGCTTTTGCTCTTCACCTAATTTGTATAGAAATATTTACAAAAAAATATGATTACATAATACTTTCCTTTTTTCAATTAATCACAACGGGCATATTCAGTTTTATTTCAATACCAATTTTCGAGTCCCCAAGATTAGTTATTACAATGAACATCTTCTGGTCAATCATCGTTACATCAGTTTTATGTTCCACTTTAGCCATTTACATATTAAACCGCTACCAAAGATATACAACTGCAATACATGCATCGATAATTTTTACTATGGAACCCGTTTTTGCATACTTAACTGCTTACTTATTTTATGGAGAAAAATTAGGTATCTCAGGGTCAATCGGAGCAGGATTAATCCTTGCAGGAATGATTCTTTCTGAAATTAAGAGAAAATAAAATTTCTTGTTATATATTAAATGCGTTACATATATATTTTATATAAAAGGATTAACATCAAATCTCATACCATCACTTGCTGCAATAACGTTTATTCCCAATTCAGATGTCATTTCATCAGTAATCTCCCATGGTTTTGCTTTTATTACCTTCATACCAAAGTGTGTTAAAATTGCATACTTCGGTTTTATCGCCCTTATTAGTTTTTTTGCATCATCCAAAGTTAAATGCAAAATCCCTTTCTTTCTATCGTCCTCATCTTTTAACCTTACAACATTTATGATAAGTATCTCAGAATTACTGAAATTTTCTGGAAGTTCATCAAAGTATGATGTATCAGCGATATGAGATATAGTTAAATTATTCACTTTAAATTTAATACCATAAGTTTCCGCAGTGTGCATAAGTTTAATCGAAGCAGAAAAAGAAACGTTGTCAGAAAGAAAATATGACAAATTTTCTTTAAGTATCTCAATTTTATCAAGATAATTTCTGACGTATTTTAGAACCACTGGGTCTTCATTTAACGACTCTTCAGTAGTATACAACGTCCCTTTTTTACTAAAACCTCCTTCGGTCATCGCTTCTATCATTATATTTACGTCGGAAGAATGGTCTATGTGTCTATGAGTTAGAATTATGGCTTTTAAATTCATCGGATTAAGTTTCGGCTTGCTTAGATGACATCTAACTAAAGTCCCGGGACCAGGGTCAACTAATACGTCAATCCCATCAAGATTAAACCATATCCCCCCAGAATTCCTTATCTGTTTTGTTACAACAAACCTCGCTCCAGCAGTTCCGAGAAATTTAATATAATTTTTATCCTTCACTGACACTTTATTCATATCTATCAACGTTTATTCATTTCAAATATTATGTTTCAAATTTAAATTAAATTTTGATATATTCAATAAAAAAATTAAGAACAAGTAATATATTTTCACTTGATAAAGAACTTATTTTAATCTATATTTGTTTACAAAAAAGGAGAATTGAAATGAAAAGGGAAGATGCTTTTTCACTTTTAAAGGAATACACTAAAAACGAAAATCTAATAAAGCACGCCCTTGCAGTTGAGACATCAATGAGAACTTATGCCCGAAAGTTTGGCGAGGACGAGGATAAATGGGGCATAGTTGGGCTTCTTCACGATTTTGATTACGAAAAATGGCAGACAAAAGAAGAACATCCTTTAAAAGGTTCCGAGATTTTAAAAGAAAAAGGTTACCCAGAAGACGTGCGATATGCGATTTTGTGTCATGCGGATTATTTAGGTCTTGAACCTAAATCCAATATGGACAAAACCCTTTTGGCGGTGGACGAACTAACGGGATTTATAATAGCAGTTGCTCTCGTTAGACCAAATAAAAAACTAAGTGAAGTCGAAGTCAACTCCGTTAAAAAAAAGATGAAAGACAAAACTTTTGCAAGACAAGTGTCAAGAGAAGACATCATAAGAGGTGCTGAATTACTAAACATAGATTTAGATGAGCATATAAATACCGTCCTTCAAGCTATGAAAGAAATTTCCGACAACCTTGCACTATAAATAAATTTATATTTTAATAATAAAATTTCAAAAAGTTGTGAAAATAAATGTAGCAAAAAATGCTGGGTTCTGTTTTGGCGTAAAAAGAGCGGTTGATATGGCATTAAATGGTGCCAAAAAGCATAAAGATATTTATATGCTTGGTGACATAGTTCACAATGAATATGTGATTAAAAATATTAAAACTGCTGGTGTAAAGGTTGTAAAAAATATTAATGAAATAGAAAAAGGTGCTTTACTATTAAGGGCACACGGAACAACCCCCAAAATATACAATGAGGCAAAAAAACGTGGCCTTAAAATAATTGATGCTACCTGCCCACTTGTATTGGAAATTCACAAAACTGCAAAAAAATTAGAAAAAGAAGGATATAAGATTGTCATTATCGGAGATAATAACCACGATGAAGTTATTGGAATTGCAAGTCAAATCACCAATCCAATTATAATTTCAAAAACCGAAGATGTAAGCAAGAAAATAAAAAGCATTACAAAAAAAATAGGCGTTATCGTTCAATCAACACAAAATATAGAAAATGCAAAAAACATTATTTCTGAACTTATACCTTATTGCAGAGAATTAAAGTTTATAGATACAATTTGCGGCCCAACTAAATCATATCAAAAAGAAATAAGAACAATGCCAAAAAAAAACGACGTTATGATTATTGTTGGTTCATTTAAAAGTGCAAATACTTGTAGATTAACCGAAATCTCAAAATCTCTGAATCTAAATACACACCAAGTAGAATCAGAAAAAAAAATTAAACCGGAATGGTTTAAAAACTTTAAATCTGTTGGAATAACTGCTGGTGCTTCTACGCCCGATTGGGTTATCGAAAAAGTTATCAAAAAAATTGAATCTTTAAATTTCAACTAATACGTTTTTAAAGGATATTAATAAAAAACAACATAACTAAAATGAAATCAACTATTACTAAAAAAATAATATATTCAGACGGGATTTCTTTCGAAAATTTATATGAAATCCTTAAAAAAGAAGATATAAAATTAATCAAAACACAATCAATAGAAAGAGAATTATTTGATGATTCTATTTCAATTATTTTTGCAAATGCTCAATTTCTTAAAGAAAATCTCGAAAAATTAGAAGAACTTCAGACACTTTCTGACATAATACTATTTTCCACAATCCTTGTAGTCGAAAACGAAAAACAATTGGATTTTGATATAGACGTAATTGATGACATAATTCAATTACCATTTAACAAACCAATTCTTCTGAAAAAGGTTAAAAAGAGTTTTACTGAATTATACATAAAATATGAATCAACCATTTTGAAAAAAGAATTAGAACAGCGGACTAAAGAAATTCAAGAACTATCAAAAATCGGGTCTATGTTAATGGTTGAAAAAGACCTCAATAAATTACTCTATCAGATTTTGTTAAAAAGTAGGGAAATTACAAATGCTGATGCTGGAAGCCTTTACCTTATTGAAGAAGATGAGAAGAAAGAAAAATATCTGAGATTTAAACTCAGTCAGACATATTCACTCGATACAACTTATAAAGAATTCACGATGCCCATTTCCAAAAAAAGTATAGCAGGATACGTCGCTGCAACAGGAAAGTCACTCAATATAAAAGATGTATATGAAATTCCAGAAAATAAGGAATATAAATTCAACAAAAGTTTTGACGTTCAATTTGGATATAGAACGAAATCGATGTTAACCACTCCTCTTAAAAATCATATTGATGAAATAATTGGAGTGATACAGCTCATCAACAGGAAAAAAATCACGGAAAAACTTCTCAAAACTCCCGAAGATTTTGAAAAAGAAATAATACCATTCGATAAAAGATGTGAAACCTGTCTTTACTCACTCGGCGGACAAGCTGCGGTCGCAATAGAAAATAATCTCCTCTATCAAAGTATCGAAAAACTTTTTGAAGGATTTGTCAAAGCCTCTATAACTGCAATCGAAGCAAGAGACCCAACAACTTCAGGACATTCCCAAAGAGTAGCAATACTTACTGTAGAAATTGCAGAATATGTCGATAGAACAAAAACAGGAAAATACAGTGATATTACATTTTCAAAAGAGCAACTAAAAGAAATTAGATATGCTTCACTACTTCACGATTTTGGCAAAGTAGGTGTTAGAGAAAACGTCCTTGTCAAAGCCAAAAAATTATACCCTCACGAATTAAAAGAAATTCTTAATCGTTTCATAATCATAAAGAAAAATATTGAAATCGAAAAACTTAATAAAAAATTGGACAGTTTTTTAAAACTTGATAATAAAAATTACGATGAAATTTCACATAATATTGAAATAGAATACAGTAATATAATTCAGGAAATAGATGAATTTACAAAAATAGTTTTGCGTTGCAATGAACCAACAGTTCTTGATGAAGATAATTTAGAACTTTTAAAAAGAATATTAGAGAAAACATACATATTTCAAGATACAGGTGAATTAAAACTTATAACCCCTGAAGAATTCAAAGACCTTGCTATAAAGAAAGGCAGTTTAAATGAAGAACAAAGAATTGAAATTGAATCCCATGTTGCTCACACATTCAATTTCTTAAGCCAGGTTCCTTGGACAAAAGACCTTAAAGGAATTCCAGAAATTGCTTATGCTCATCACGAAAAACTTGACGGAGTGGGATACCCAGGAAAACTTTATACAGAACAAATTCCACTCCAATGAAA
>CAZBIT010000156.1:0-6083 GCA_964491835.1 uncultured bacterium | reverse complement strand
GGGATGGATTCATCGCGCAACAGGATGGATTAGAGTTATGCATATAGACATTATTCTATCTATGATTATTTATACAACCGCAACAATTGCGTTTTATATTCTTGGAGCGAGCGTGCTTTATAAGATGGGAGTCATCCCAAAAGGATTTGAAACAGTTAAGATTTTATCAAATATGTACACATCTTTTCTTGGAATATGGGTTTTGATAATCTTTCTTGTTGGAGCTTTTTTTGTTTTATTTTCCACATTTATCTCCGCAATTGCAACTCATTCAAGAACCTTCACGGATATTTTTGAAATGCTGGGATGGATAAAAATTAATAGTTACAACGAAAGAATGAAATATGTAGGAATTTTATGTATAATAATACCGATTATTTGCTTTACACAATATTCATTGATAGGAGAACCTGTAACTATGATAATCATCGGAGGAACCGCCCAGACAATTATGCTACCCATTATAGCATTTTCTACAATATATCTTAGATATAAATACACAAATAAAAATATCCTGCCATTAAAAATCACAGATATAATTCTCTGGATTTCCAGTTTAATTATTCTATTATTTGCAATTTATAACTTATTTCAAAGATTGTTTGGATAAAATTTTTAGGAATCTTATTTTGAGACGAGTTATAAACTCCACAAATAAGTAAACTTCAGAAGTAAAATCCTATCTTTTGTATTTTTTATAGAATTAATTAATGTATCCCTGTTTTCATTATAAACTAAATAAATATGGCTTTTTGGTTTATACATATAATCAAAGAGAAAATTTAAAGCAACTCTGTGGTCTGCTTCATTCCACTGCACATATAATTTAGTAAGCATTTCAGGTGAATAACAATATGTGAATCTCGTGGATAAAAGACTCGCCATTAAATACCCATTTTTAAAGTTCAAATGGTCATATGAATAGTTCAAATCCACATTGAGGTCATCAGAAACCTTTACAGTATTAGATAGAGTTATTCTCCTGCTTTCACCATCAAGATAATCACCCCACCTATAAGATAAACTTACGGATACAGGTCTGCCACCAAACGACTTGAATGAAACATTTTGATAACTTGCATTATATATACCCTTCTCAATCATAATATTACGTATGCGTTGATTATATGGAAGAAAATCATAATCTCTATTAAATCCAATTGAAAAAAAGTCCCCACTTTTGGCAGTCACCCAAAACTTAACTTCATTTCCCCTTGTTTCTAAAACATTATGATGGTCGGTTGTATATAAAATACTGTTTACCAAAGAAATGCTTTTAAAATAAACATTATTAATCCATTTAGTAAAAGCCACAGAGCCATTGGTTTTACGAATATTTCCTCTTTGAATAAATCCCATTTCTGGATTAAAAAGAGTATCAATATGTGTATATCTGACGGAGACGTCCAACCAATCTTTATTCAATATTAAACCTATATTCCCCGCCCATTCCTTCGACTGGTCTATTGGCGAAAAAGATTTTGCAATGAAACCGTTTATTATAAACTCCCGAGTAAATGCAAAAAATGCATCGCTACCTACTGCTCTGGAATAAACATCTGAAGAAGATTGCTTATTAAGCACCATTAAGCCAATATTAGAATTTGTATACACATCCCTTTTTATTTTTACCGCTGTATAGTTCGTAGTTGATTCAACAGTGCCATCATCAAGTTCAATTTTTTCGGATTGGATATTCAAAACCCCTAAAGAATATTTTCCAGACCGACCTGCTACTTTTAGACCACCAAACAAGGGAATTCTCTGCCCTTTCCTAATTCCAATCGTTCTGGAATTGAATAATATAATATCTTCCCCACTACTTGCACCAACGACAGACCCTCCTGATGAACTACCCGACCCAAATTTAAAGATTCCCGCACTTTCAAGAAAGAAATCCCTTTTTTCGGGAAGATTTATATTAAAACGGGTAACGTTGATAACTTCTTCTTCGGACTCAACCTGTGCGAAATCCGTCTTATATGTTAAATCAACTGTAAATTGCGGAGTAACATTGTATCTAACATCAACACCAGCATCAAACTTCGAATCAAACTTGTCAGGTCTATATATATATGTTTTCCCCCCAGAAGTATAAGGTTGGACCTCTAAATTGAATTTATAATCGGGTGCTTTAACGTTTTTTAGATTTGCAAAAAGAGAACCTTTGAATTTCCCATTATGCCCTAATCCTCTTGGTATTGGAACGAGATATGTAGTTTCTTTGCGATGTCTAATTTCTCTGGTTATATTTAAACCCCAATCGACTACTTCACCCTTTTTATATTTTATCGATTTAAAGGGTATTTTCATCTCTACTGCCCAACCACTATCATTTCTTGATGTCTTAGAATACCAAACACAATCCCAACTTTTATTGATATGGTTCCCTTCATCAGATAGAATGGCATCAACTTTAACATCCAAGGGATTAGTTCCAAATCCATATTGATTTCTTTTATCTTTGAAAGTATCAATCAATAATTCAAAAGCATCTCCATTTAAAAATTGCCCATCTCGCCTTTTTACAGAAGCCCAAATCTTTTCAGGTTCAGAATCATAACATTGAGCACCAAAGTATATATTATCTTTATCTTGCAACACACGTAACTCTGTTTTTTCACTTGATGGTGCTCTATCTAATGGCTCATGTTGAAAAAAATATTCTTTATATGGAATTGCCTTTCTCCACGCAGGGTCATCAAGTATTCCATCTATTTTTATTAGTTCACTTATTTCGTTTACGTAAATGTTTATTTGACTTCCATCAATAACATTATAATTTTTCACTACATCATTTTTATTATCAGACAGAACCGTAATAGAATCTGAGTTTGAAACTCCGTAAACCTCAAAATTCTTAAAGTTTAATAAAAGTAAAATAACTATTACAATAATAAAAAATGAATTTAATCTAACCATAATATCAAAAATCTTTCAAATTGTTATATCGTTTAATATACTTTTTTCTTAAGAAATATTCAAAACAAACTTTTTCTAATTTAAAAATTTTAAAAAATAAAATATTGTGAAACCTTTAATAAATTATTAAATTAAAATCCATAAATTCAGTTTTTATTGGGGGAATTTATGTATTTTAAACTTAACCTGTATTATTCATAAATCAACGAATAGATCCTGATCCCGCTATAAACGGGACAGGATGACAGCAATATTAAACATTATCACAAAAAACCAGAAAGACCAAATTGATAATTGAGTAAAGGATATACTAATGATTGATTACTTACAGTCCTTTAATCTGACACCAGAACTGTGGTTTTTGTGTTTTATTTGCGGAATGTTAGTAGGTATGGCAAAGGTCGGCATAAGTGGTTTAGCGATGCTGGCAGTCCCAATACTTGCCGAAATATTTGGAGGTAGACCTTCCACAGGAATTTTACTTCCTATGCTTTGCATAGGTGACATTTTCGCTGTAAAATATTACACCCAGCATACTGAATGGTTCTATGTACTCCGACTTATGCCATTTACTCTTATCGGGATTTTAATTGCACTCTTTGTAGGCAATAATATTTCTGATGATTTATTCAAAGATATTATCGCCATAACTATATTAATCAGTATTACAGTAATGATATGGCGAGAACGACAGCAAAACAATATAGTCTTTCCTAACCGTTGGTGGGTATCGTTACTTATTGGACTCACGGGGGGCTTTGCTACTATGATTGGTAATGCCGCTGGACCCATTATGTCATTATTCCTTCTATCTATACAACTTCCAAAGAATGCTTACATCGGCACAGGTGCATGGTATTTTATGATTGTCAATCTTGTAAAAGTTCCCCTACATATATTTATATGGAATACTATCACACTCAGAACATTTTCACTTAATATTGCAACGCTGCCTGCCATTGCATTAGGTAGTATTTTAGGTGTAAAAATCGTAAAAAAAATCCCCGAAAAACCTTATCGAATTTTCATTATTGTGATAACTTCCATTACCGCATTGAACTTGCTTATTTAAAGTAAACACAACCATATTATTTTTTTAAAACAGTTAATTCACCTCTATATAAATAATCTTATACAAGAATTTTGATAAATTTTGTTAACTTCAAATAAGTGTAAAAAAAGGGAAATGTCATTATTGCGAAAGCAGGAATCCATAAGTATTTATTAATTAAGTTAATTGTATGGATTCCCGTTTGTACGGGAATGACATTAATTCTGTTTTTTCTTTTAATGGTAAATTATAAAAAATCATAAAAATTAAAATTTACCAAAAGTTCTGCTACATCATTTTTTAAAAGCAAATTGCCCATAGAATTTCCATACTACATCTTATCGGATATAACCTGTATCTTCCCTTCTGTAGCCCGCAGTTGGAGGTTCGGGTATATATTTTCGTGGTTCAGTCCGTGCGGTTTTTAAATAATCTTCAATCTCTCTAACTATTTCTGGGTTTTCTTTTGCCACGTTTGTTTTTTCTCCAATATCATTTCCAAGATTATATAGTTCAATAGGCATAACTTTTTTTAACCGAACCGCTTTCCAATCAACCATTCTAACTGCCTGCATTAATTCCTTTCCACTCGGATGCTCCCAGTATAAGAATTTATGTTTTTCCTGCCTTCTGCCAACCTTATCTTCTCCAAGTAATTTCGGAACCACAGAGATGCCATCAATATCATCAGGCACACTCACACCAGCAATTTGAGCAAGTGTAGGCATCACATCCCAAAATGCCCAGACGTGGTCATTTACCTGCCCTTCACTTATTTTCCCTGACCATCTGACAATCATAGGCACACGAATACCACCTTCATATACTTCGCCCTTCGCTCCTTTAAGAGGACCATTTCCTTTAAAAAATTCTAAATCCGGACCGCCACTTCCCTGTCCACCATTATCGCTTGTAAAGAATACAATCGTATTTTCATCGATTTCTAATTCTTTCAGCAAAGTCATAATCCGACCTATATCTCGGTCCATTCGGGTTATCATTCCGGCAAATGTTGTTCTTGGAGCGGGCTGGTTAGCATAATGTCCACGTGCGTCAATATAAGGATTCGGTTCAGGAAATTTACCCTCATATTCTTTAAAAGAATCTTCAGGAACTAACAGTTCTGTATGTGGTATTGTAAATGATAAATAAAGAAAAAACGCCTCTCCTTTGTTTCTTCTTATAAAATCCAATGCCTTATCTGATATCACATCATGAGTATATTGAGTTTGCTTTCCCCCCTCATTTCCAGGAAGTAAATATTTTTTATCATTTTCCCAGAGATAGTAAGGATAATAAAAATGACAGTGAACCTGGTGCAAGTATCCAAAAAACTCATCAAAACCCTGTTTGTAAGGCACACCATCCGTTCCAATATCTCCAAGTCCCCATTTACCAAACATTCCTGTTTTATAACCGCCCTTTTTTAGAACTTCCGCAACGGTCACATCTTCTGGTATCAAAGGAATTCCACCACTATTAATACGGACAGAAGTGTGTCCTTGATGTTTTCCTGTCATTAATACACTCCGCGATGGAGCGCACACAGGCGAACCTGAATAACATTGAGTAAAACGCATACCTTCTGTGGACAAACGGTCTATATTTGGCGTGCGAATTTTTTCCTGACCGTAACACCCAAGATGACCATACCCAAGGTCATCTGCCATAATGAAAATAATGTTGGGCTTTTTGCTCTTTTCCTTTTCATTATTACAATAAGAAACAAATGGCAGTAACGACCCTGCTACTCCATACGATGTTATCTTTAAAAACTCACGTCTTTTCATATAATTTCTTTCCAATTTTTTATTAAAAAATTATAGTTAGATCAAAACTTGTGAAAAATTAAAATTTAATAATAAATTTAAACATATTTTCATTACACTACTTTATTCCATAAAGTTTCAGCATTAATACCCTTTGGGTGTCCTAATGGATAGCATTTTACTGATATAAAACGCTTGTCTTGTACTAATGATTCTTGTAATTTCCCCTTTCTTTCATCATCACTAAATCCAAATACATACAAACCACAAGAAGATTCTATTTTTTTTGGTTCTGGTAAATTTAGTTTAATATCAACAAATAATTTATTCATTATTTTTAT
>CAZBIT010000155.1:0-6089 GCA_964491835.1 uncultured bacterium | reverse complement strand
TTCTTTTCCAAAAGGATTAGTGTTCACTGCAATATCATCGTCTCTATAGACAATATTTCCAGGTTTAACGAGTATTGAAAGAAGTCCACCTCTATTTGCCCTTATCCATTTGCTTGAGTCAACGATAACCTGATATGGAGGTTTAACCTTTTTATGTTCTATCATACCGAGTTCAGAAAGGGCGTTTAAAACCCCATCAAATCCCCTTTTTGCTATTGCTAATTCAAATTTTCTAATTTCACCTGCTTCAAAAATAATGGTTGGAATATTTGCTTCAGTGGCTGTTCTTCTTAAAGAACCTTTAGCCCCGGATTCGTTCTTTATGATTGTAGTTCCAAATGCCACTGCCATCCTTTTCACTTCCTCAAAATTCATATCCGCTCTTACATGAGGCAGATTGGACCTTCCAATCGCCGCAGTATGAATGTCAATCCCATATTGACATTTCTTAATTATTTCTTTGAATATGATGCTTGCATATTTTTTAACGAAATTTCCCTTTGAATTTCCTGGGAAAAATCTGTTAAGGTCACTACCATCTGGTAAATATCTTGAAGAATTTTGAAATCCAAATATATTCACAATAGGAAGACAAACGAGTGTTCCCTTTAAAGAACTTAAATCAATACTATATATAATTCTTCGGACAATTTCGATACCATTTAACTCATCTCCATGAACCGCAGCGGTAATAAATACAATTGGTCCATCTGATACCCCACGAAGAACAGTAATTGGAATATACGTCGCAATTGAGGTGTATGATTCACTCACTTTGAGTTTTATTTCTTTTGATTCGCCCTTTTTTATAGATTGTCCAGCGATACAAAATAAATCTTCCATAACGATTTTTTCAATAAAACAAAAAGATATTTATTGATTAATATGTTTTTCAGTGGCTGAGACCGCATAATCAATTATTTTCTCAGCGACGTTAATGCCAGTAACCCTCTCTAATGCTTCAAAACCAGGAGATGAATTAACTTCAACGACAAGTGGACCTTGAGAAGTTTCTAAAATATCAACCCCAGTTATTTCGAGTCCTAAGATTTTTGTAGCATTAACGGCAATTTTTCTAACAATTTCTGACAATTCTATTGGAACGCCAGTTGCCCCTCTATGAATATTTGAACGAAAATCATCCGGTTTTGCTATTCTTTTCATAGATGCAACAACCTCATCTCCAATAACGAAAGCCCTAATGTCCGTTCCCTTTGATTCTGAAATATACTGTTGTATTAAAATATTTTGTTCCAATCCCCATAATGTTTCAATCACTGAATCTGCTACATCTTTTGATTCAACAAGTATTACTCCCACTCCTTGGGTGCCATATAGTGGTTTTAAAATTATTGGAAAACCACCAACTAATTCAACTGCTTTTTTTATATTTTTTGAATTACGAGTCATAACGGTATGTGGTACTGGGATTCCTTCCATTTTAAGAAGTTGAAGGCATCTCATTTTATCTTTGGACTTATATATTCCATCCGAGATATTTATAACCTTTGAACCCATCATTTCGAACTGGCGAACTATAGAAAGACCAAAATCCGTTAATGTAAATCCTATTCTTGTCAATACAAGGTCAACGTTCGAAAATTTCTTTTGTTGATAATATATTGCCAAACCATTTTTGCCAAGCAAAACGTTACATTTTAAGGGATTAATGAAGATAACTTCATGCCCTTTCTGTTTTGCGGTTTGAATTATTTTCCTGGTTGAATAAAAAGTTTTTTTCGTTGATAATATTGCGATTCTCATTTAAAAATCCTTTTATAATCTTTTTATTTATATACTATAATATAACTATAAATATAAAAATAATAAAATAATATAAAATAATAAAAATAAAATTAAAGAAAATTAACTAATAGACGATATATTGAATAAGGGTAATATTTTAAATTTTAATATAATAAACTCCAATAATTTTAAAAAAAATTTTAGAAAATGTAAAAAAAGTTAAAGTATAGTTAAATTTTGCCGATTATATTGATAACTATAAAAATACTTTAATAATAAAGTAAATATTTTAGGATAAAAAAACAAGGAGGTTTAAATATGGCTATTGGAGATTCAACCCGCATTAATACCAATATCGCTGCTTTTAACGCTTTAAATGCATTAAAATATGTAAATCGAGGTCTTGAAAAAAGTCAACTTAAACTTGCCACAGGGCTCAGGATAAATGAAGTATCAGATGACCCGGCAGGTTACGTTATCTCTACAAGATTAAATGCTCGGTCGAGAGGTTTATCCGTAGCGTATGATAACGTGGGAACCGCAAAAAACGTTCTTGCAATTGCAGAAGGTGGGCTTTTAAATATTAGTGACATTTTAGTCACTATGAAAGAAAAGGTAACCCAAGCTGCAAGTGATACTTTGGGTTCAGCAGAAAGAAACGCAATTAAAACAGAATTAGACCAACTTGTCAGTGAAATGGATAACATCGTCGATGAAACAACATTCAATAATATGAAATTACTTAATGGAAATTATAGAAACGTTTCATTTCAAACAGGTGCAGATACAACCAATGTTCTTAAGATAGATATCGTAAAACAAGGAACAACCACTACCGGATTCAAATCAGCCGATTTACAGGTTAACTCAGCAAATGTTTCGAGTTTGGTCTTTACAGCAGCGGGGTCCAGCACTGCACTATCAAAAATTGATGATGCAATAGAAGTTGTTTCTGACGGTTTACAGAAAATTGGTGCTTACATTTCAAGGTTATCAGTTAAAGAATCTACATTATCCATTGCAATTACAAATACTGATGCAACAAAGAGTAGAATTATGGATGCAGACATTGCAAAAGAACAGTTAAATTCTACAAGATTGCAGATTTTACAGCAAACTTCGACTGCTCAATTGGCACAGGCAAATATAACGCCTCAAAATGTCCTTGCTCTGTTCAGATAATATTCATATAAATAATATATTTATGGAGGATTAAGACCAATAGCATTGCAACTGCCTCCAAAAAAAGCAGTATCATCTTATGATACTGCTTTTTTTATTTGAAAAAAATCTCCCGATTTAAAATTCGTAAACAATTCAATTTTTTGTAAATAATTCAAAAATTTAGTATATTAAATTATAAATTAAGAGATAAAAACATAAAATTCTGGAGAAAGTTATGAATCATGATTTCACGTATAAAGAATCTTGGAGAGTATTTAGAATTTTGGCAGAATTCGTTGAAGGATTCGAGGAGCTTTCAAAAATTGGACAAGCAGTAACAGTATTTGGTTCTCATCAGAGCAAAATGTATTACAACGTTGCAATGGAACTTGCAAAACTATTGGCAGAAGAAGGATATACAGTAATGACTGGTGCAGGTGGAGGAATTATGGAGGCTGTAAATCGTGGTGCATTTACTGCTGGCGGTGAATCCATTGGACTTAACATTGACCTTCCTACTGAACAAAAACCAAACAAATATATCACAAAACTTATGAGTTTTAGATATTTTTTCGTTAGAAAGGTAATGTTCGCCAGATTCTCTAAGGCATTTATTGCTCTTCCTGGGGGATTTGGTACATTTGATGAATTTTTTGAAATTATAACCTTAGTTCAAACAAAAAAAATTAAAAAAATCCCCATCATACTTATGGGAAAAGATTACTGGTCTGGACTAATTTCATGGATAGAAAACACTGTCCTGCCAGAGAAAAACATTGGTTCACGCGACCTGAACCTATTCAAGGTTATAGACGAACCATCAAAAGTAGTTCAATATATTAAAGATTTTTATAAGAATAAAAAAAATTAAAATCATAACATAAATTAAAGAATATAATTAATAAAAAAATTATTGTAGAATTTTAATATCAAAAATAACCAATATATTGTCTGAATTAATTTGGTGATATAATATTATGAATTTTTTCCCTATTGATATTAATATTAATTGTAGAGACGTTGCATGCAACGTCTCTACCACATGCATGCGTCTCTATTATAATTTATTTTCTGTCACAATTTTCAGGTAATTAATCAAAAATTATAAGAATAATCAGAAAATAATATTATTTTTCTAAAAAATGCCTCGTTTTATAGTAGATTCAATGTTGGGGAAACTTGTAAAATGGCTAAGGATATTTGGATATGATACAGTTTATTTCAAGAAAATCACTCCAAAAAGTTTGGTAGAAATTGCCAATTCAGAAAAAAGAATAATTTTAACAAGAAATTCACGTATATATGAAATAGCAAAACCGAATACTTTCATTTACATTCACAGCGTTGAACCTGATGAACAGATTAAACAGGTTGTTTCACATTTTAATCTCGATACAAAATCTAATCTTTTTTCTATATGTACCGTTTGCAATAAAAAAGTTGAAGAAATTAACAAAGAGAATATAAAAAATAAAGTTCCTGATTATGTTTTTCAGGAACATTCATCATTTTACATTTGTCCTATATGTAACAGAATATATTGGCAGGGAAGTCATTATCAAAATACTACTAAAAAAATAGAAGAACTTTTTAAAGAAACTTAAATTATATTTAAATAATAACATAATTTTCATTATGAGAGTGTTGCATAAATACAAAAATACTCAATTATTTCAACTAAAGTATATAATTTCATAAGATTGCTTCGTCTCCCGCACAGCGGGATTCCTCGTAATGACGTTTAATGACAATTAATTAGCAAGATAATGGCTGTCATTGCGAGCCCCGTTGAACGGGGCGTGGCAATCTCAAAAAATAATTATGCAACAATCTCTTTATTATTTTAAAGAAATTTACTATCGTTTGTCTAATTTTAAATAAATAGGAATTTATGCTATGTATAAGAAGAGTTACAATAAAATAATTATTTGGTTTTTATTATATTTAATTTTCCCCTTTACCATTGAACATTGCTTTGGGCAAAACAAAAGTGACCAAACTGCATTAGGCACAATTACAATAGATGCAGGAGAATACGACAGATTTAATACGCCGATTCGTTATCAATGCCTGCCCACCCAAATTTTTGGAGACCCAAGTAAATTCAGACGTGAAGGATATTTTTATTATATCGGAGATGGCTCCGGTCTCGCATTACTTCGTGATTATCATCTTGTTTTAATAGAAGAAGGGGAGACACAAACTCGAATTAACGTCCAATGGGACCAAGAATCGGGCTTTGACTGGGAAAAGGTGGCAGGTAAAGGTGCATTAATTTGGATTCTTGAGGGCAAAACTCCAAAAAAATCAAAAAGAACATTTAAACTCTTTTTGGAAAAAGGAGAAGAACCACAAACTCCTTTTGATGTTAAAATTACAGATAACAGTCGCATATTAGTTAATTATAAGAACAAACCTGTTCTTCAATATAATTATGAAAAAATTTCAGAAATAGATGATAAATCATCTCCGAAAAAAATATCCTGCTATATTCATCCTGTCTGGACACCATCTGGGGAAATCATAACGGGTGATTACCAATCTGAAACTATTCATCAATGTGGTATATTTAACGCCTGGAAAAGAGCAAAATTCAATGAAATAGAAGTAAACTTCTGGGATATGAATGAAAATGCTGGGAAAAAATTGCCCGATATTTTGGGTCCAGATATCACAAACGGTCCAGTTTTTGCCGAATTGAGTATCCACAACAAGGGTGTCTTTAACGGAAATACATATATGCGAGAAGTATGCGATGTCAAAACATATTCACTACCAGAAAAAGATATGTGGTTATTTGATGCACATTTTACTCAAAGTCCTGTCAATCCCAAAAGACCTATGCAATTCCCTACCGAAGTAACAACTGCTACTGTAATTGCAGAAGGAAAAGTCAAAAGAATCGTTACTGAAAAAGAAAAAAATGACATTATTATGGAATTGCTACCCTGTAATGAGGGAGGTTTAGTATTCAGAGGTAAAAATGAGTGGGTTAAAAAGAGTTCTTCTCTCTCAATTTTAACAAGTGTTGAGAAAAATGAGAAAGGTGTAAAATGGGTTGATTTCACAGGACCAATCAGTAATGCTTGGGGTGGGATAGCAATATTTGACCATCCATTAAATCAATCATACCCTTCCCCAGTTAACATAGATTTCAAATCATCATACTTTTTATATAA
>CAZBIT010000154.1:0-6106 GCA_964491835.1 uncultured bacterium | reverse complement strand
CAGAGAGCACAGAGAAAACATTTAATGTAAATAAAGTAAGAGGAATTTTGTTCATTCTCTTATATGTTCTCTGTGGTTGACAATAAAAAAACTGTAAAAATGTATCAAGTTTGAAACGAAAAGTTACAGGTTGATAAATCTTTGAAGCTCCTGATAAGAAAGTTGATAGAAAAACCCAATGGTTTTTACTGAATCACACACTTTACAGAAATTATGATTTTATATAGACACATTTATTTTTTATCACTAATGTTAAGGCAGAACTATGTTTTGCCTTAACAAATTGACTTAAACTGATATTAAACTACAAGAAATAATCTTTTTTTTGAAGTAATAATTTTTAAAATTTATCGCGGTCTTGGACTACCAGGTTGAGGCACTGGTGGAACAGACAACGGACCGAACACTAGTTTCTTTGGAAATAAGTCAAGGTCAGATTTCATCATTTCATCCCACGTAACGACTTTACCAGTATATGCAGATTCTCTTCCCATTATTGCTGTCATTACACTATATGCTATATTTTCAGACTCATTAATCGGTTCACCTTTCCTAATACTTTCAATAAGGTCAGTATGTTCTTGGATATAAGGATTTGTGGAATCTCCTTCGAATTTCCATTTATTTGGTCCAAGAATTTCACCTTTCGGGTAACTTTTCCCTTTCGTTCCAACAATAAATTCATCGATTCTGTTATCACAGTTAGGCATTTGACGACACAAACTCATTACATGTAGACCGTTAGGATACTCGAAGTCAACCGCAAAGTGGTCATATATATTTCCATAATCCCTCAATTGTCTTCCACCAATTCCTAATGCACTAATTGGATTTGTTCCAAGCACCCAACTAATTACATCAATATTGTGAACATGTTGTTCAACAATATTATCTCCAGAAAGCCAACAGAAATAATACCAATTTCTGATTTGCCATTCCATATCAGTCCAGCCGGCATCTCTTGTTTTGGGGAATATTTTATGATATGCAGTATCACCAACCCAATAACAATCAGCAGACACTATTTCACCAATCTGACCATCATGAATTCTTTTTATAGTCTCAACATAGCTTTTCTGATGACGCCTCTGTGTTCCTGCAACAACACCGAGTTTTTTTTCTTTTGCTTTTTTGCCCGCTTCTAAAATCTTTCTTAAACCAACTGGGTCAGTTGCAACCGGTTTCTCCATAAAAACATGTTTTCCTGCTTCAACCGCAGCCGTAAAAGTCAACGGTCGAAAACCCGGAGGTTCAGCAAGAATGACATAATTTATATCCGTTTCAAGAAGTTTTTTGAAAGAATCCAAACCAACAAAAATATGGTCATTATTTACTTTATAACCTTGAAGTGGACCGCCTCTTCGTTTTGGGTCGGTAAGTAATTGTTTACATCTTTCAACCCTGTCTTTAAAAGTGTCCGCAATCGCAATTAGTTCTACATTAGGAGCAGAAGAAAGACAATTTTCCGCAGCACCTGTGCCTCTTCCTCCACACCCAACCAATCCTACTTTTATTTTTGGTTCCTCTGCTTTTAAATTGGCTCTTTTTACAAAAGGAAATCCAGAAATACCTGCAACCGCAATAGTCCCAGTTGCAATAAAATCACGACGCGTCATTTTTTGTTTGCTTTTTTCTTTTATCATTTTTTTCTCCCAAAATAATGAAAATATAATTTGTTTTGTTTAATTTCTTTTTTTGAATAAAATTCTAATTGTAATTTACTTTTATTTTCAATATTTGACAAAAATTTAAGAAAGTCTGTCTCTATTTTAGTATTTTCTATCCTTTTTAGCCATTTCAAAGTAATTCTCATTTATTTTTCATTTTATAATTCTCTGACAAGAAAAGCAATAATAAAATCTATTAAAGTTACAAAAACTAATAATGTAATCTAACAAAAAAATATCTCAAGGGCTATAAACTATTGAACTTTTCGAATACTTCCATTTTATTGTAAACGTTTTAATATTGATTCTTCCCCTTTGCCATACAATTCATCATTATCAAGGTTCTCACTTATAAAGTTATAGAGGGAATCTGAAGAATTAAATTCTTTTTTGAATATGTCGCTCTCTACACTTTTCAATAATAATGTATCATTTTTCATTTCAAAATTTTCGAAAGTCCATGTTCTATCACTATCTGGAGGGTTAACATTTTGCATATTAAGAAAATTATGGTTTTTAATTTTCGTTATAAATGCTCTTATTAATACAAATTCATTCTTTCTATTTACCTTTAGTAAAACAATATATTCATTATCATTAAATTGAAAAAACTCCACAGTATCAATTGTAGTATTTGTTATCTCCCATTTTCCTAATAAGTTTTTATCTATTTCTGACTTAGTGCTATCACTCAAAGGGAATTCTGATTTGTAAGGACAGCCAATAAATAGTATAAAGAGAGATGCAAATAAAAAATATAGCCGGTATTGTGTCCACTTCATTTTTTCCTCCTAATTCTGTTAGTAGGATTTTACCTGCTTTTTTATTATTTGTTTGTCTTCAAAACATTTTGGACACTTTACACTAAAATTAAGGTATAGATTTTGTTTTATCAAGTGATTTTTTCATAAGATTTTTCCCAAGAATTGGGATTCTACTTAGTAGCATAGTCTCCACACTTTAAATTACCACAATTGACACGAATGAACACCATTTCACACCATTGCTGAAACAAATAGATACATTTATTTTTTTTATTTATGTTGCAATTAATCAATTTCTAATCCAGAAAAGGATTTAAGAATCGGGTATAATAAGTAAGGCAGAGATAGTTGATAGATGAAGATTATGGTTCTTTAATGACATCATTCTTAGAATTATATGATATAAAATAGGATTCAAAATCAAAACAATTTTAGTGTTAACTTCGAAAAAATGAAGAATATTCTTGATTTTATTGTATGAAATATATATAATATAAAGTAATATATTTTTTAAAATATAATAAAGTTTTATACCTTTTATCTTCCATTTAAGAAATTATAGAATTCCAATCAATTACATAACTATATAATATTAAGTCCAGTAATTAAAATAATAGCAACTAAAAAAAGGAGGAACAGAAATGAAGAAAAAAGTAGAATATTTATTAGTGGGGGTATTAATCGGGATTATATTAGGAACAGCAGAAATAGTTTTCGGACAGTTTCAGAGGCAAAAGCCTTCTGCATCCGAAATGGCGACATTTCCGAAAGATACACTGTTGTTGAAAGATTTTGCACCGGTATCATGTTTGGCAACTCCAGACCATACTCCCAAAAAAGCAAAGTTTCCTGCAATAGATGCACATATTCATATCGGATTAATGAACAGAGGTTTATCGGTGGGGGACCAGGTGAAAATTATGGATGCGTGCGGTGTTCAGACACTTGTCAATGTAAACGGGCTGTCTCCTCAAGATATTATAAAATTCAATGAAATAACGTCGCCTTATCCCGGACGATTTATTACATACACGAGATTAGATTGGAAGAACTTAATGGACCCTGGTTTTGCTGAGTATGCTGCGAAAGAACTCGAAGAAGCAAAAAAAGCCGGTGCTAAAGGTATAGGCGAAATTGTTGAAAAAGGGGAAGGATTTGGAAGGATTAGTGGAGTCCATTGCAATCATAAAAATCTTAAACCTGTATGGGATAAATGCGGGGAATTGGGACTCGTTGTTTCTCTTCATGTTGGTGACCCGGTTTCATTTTACAGACCACTTGACAGATTTAATGAAAGGTGGGATGAATTAATTTTAGTGCCCAATTTTCTGAGGTATGGGAAGGATATTCCCGGGTTTAATGAGATGATTGAGATGTGTAATGAGACTCTTAAAAATCACCCGAAAACTATTTTTATCTGCTGTCACCATGGGAATTATGCTGAAAACCTTGCCTATGTTGGTGAAATTTTTGATAAATATCCTAACTTTTACGTAGATATGTCGGAAAGACTCGGAGAATTGGGACGCCAGCCGTTCACTGCCAGGAAGCATTTTATTAAGTATCAGGATAGGATAGTATTTGGGACGGATAGGTCTGTATCTGAAGAAACATTTAGAATTCACTGGAGATTTTTTGAAACAGAGGATGAGTATTTTAAATATCGTTTAGGATCTTTTGGGGCACAGGGAAGATGGGGATGTTACGGTATTAATCTGCCTGATGAAGTTCTTGAGAAGGTTTATAATAAAAATTTCAAAAAATTAGTAAAATTCTAATATTTCTGAAATTGCTTTTTATTGTTCAAGGATAATTTAAAGAGATCATCTCTGATATATGACATCAGGAATGTGAAAGTTTGAGTTTTTTGTGGGAATGATAAAAATTTAAACAATGTGATAATAGAAATAATCCAAATATTTTTGAAATAAAAATCATTTTATATAAATCTATTGTAATAGGATATATTTTTATTATTATGATTTGCTGTTTAAATTTTTAAGGAGGGTATGAAATATGGAAGAAAAATCCAATGATAGCACGAATGAGCCCAAAAAAGAGATAAAAAGGTTAAAAAGGTCATCTAAGAATAAGTATATATTTGGAGTATGCGGAGGAATAGCGGAATTCTTTGAGATTGACGCATCCATTATAAGAATTTTATGGGTAATGTCAATTTTTCTTGGAGGATTAGGTCTCGTGCTTTATTTGGCTTCTGCACTGATTATGCCGAAATCCGAAGAAGAAACCGAAACTTCGGATAATAAATCAATTGACAATAATAGAGCCGGGCTTCTTGTTGGCAGTTTATTAATCTTTTTAGGTTTCATTTTTTTATTAGGCCAATTAAAGTTTTTCAATATACATTTTAATATATGGCGTTTAAAGCATCTTATTTTTCTTCCATGGGGTTTTATCTGGTCGATTGTTTTGATTCTTCTGGGATTATTCTTTGTTATCAGAAGGCCTAAAAGG
This sequence comes from uncultured bacterium, assembly GCA_964491835.1. Taxonomy (GTDB): domain Bacteria; phylum SM23-31; class SM23-31; order JAUVVT01; family JAUVVT01; genus CAZBIT01. The sequence continues at coordinate 1,200 of CAZBIT010000154.1, read as the reverse complement.
GAAAAGATTATACAGAAAGTAAAAAGTAAAAATATCTATCGCTCAAAAACTAATAGAAAAATTTCTGGAGTATGCGGCGGAATTGGTGAACATTTAAATATAGACCCAACTATAATCAGAATACTTTGGGTCTTAATGACTATCTTTTCAGGTGTGTTTCTGGGAATTATTGTGTATTTTATATTTGCCATTATTATCCCCGAGGAACAGTTACAAGAAAATCAATCTTAATTAGTAAAATTTGTAAATTAAACATAATTTTTACATGGAAAAAACTAATAAAAATCACATTATTTTTGGTTTAATCCTTATCTTTATAGGGGTTTCATTACTTTTAAACAGATTGGGAATTTGTTATTTTAGTGCAAAGACAGTTTTTTTTAACATTCTTTTAATAATAGGTGCAATATTTTTTTTCAGGGGCATATCAAGAAGTGACAGAAAGGGAATTTTCTCCGGAACATTTTTAATTTTAATCGGGTCTCTTTATTATTTACGTAGAACAGGGGTTCTTCCTTTTTATTATGGTATAGATATTTTGCCATTTATTATATTCGCATTCGGTGCATCATTCCTTATACTGTATTTATTCAAACCAAGACAACTTGAGCTTCTTATTCCGGCATTTATCTTTATGTTTATTGGTTTTGGAATATTTTCCCACACATCGGGCTATTTGGATTGGTTTATGTGGCACAACGTCTGGAGACTTTTCCTGCCTGTCTGCCTGATTTTTATTGGGATTATTATTTTATTGAAAAGTCTAATTTAAAAAAAGGGGCTTGACTAAATAAATTGATTAAATGATTAAGAATAATTGGTTTAAATTTGGATATTTGTTTTATAGTTGAAATATAGAATATAAGTACGTGCTTTTGATAAAAAAATGTCGTAAAGATTCAGATGGAAATTTAAAAAAAGGCTATGTGTATGTCTTCAGAACAATTTGGACATTTTATATTAAAAATTAAGAAATACATTTTGATTTATCAATGATTTTTTAGAAATTTTTTATCGAGATTTTGCTTCTATCTTAAATGCACAGTTTTTTGTTTAATACCTTCTCTCATTTGGATTTTTTTCTATAAAAATAAGTTAATTTTGGAGGCATGTCAGGTGGCACCTAAAATTGGCATTTTCTGGTTAAAAAATTTGGGGACACAATACTTATTTATTTTTATTTTTTAATTTTCTTCCCCG
>CAZBIT010000153.1:0-6130 GCA_964491835.1 uncultured bacterium | reverse complement strand
AAGATGTTTCTGATAAAAATGGGCATTACTCCTACGCTTCTCAGTCCACTTTTCTAAATATTTCAATTTCACCAATAAAATAGCGGCTTGTAAAGTATCCAATCTTGAATTATCACTCCACATTTCACATTCATCGCGTGTTTTTAATCCATTATTTCTCAATAGTTTTAACTTTTCATATAATTCTTCGTTATTGGTCGTCAACATACCCCCATCCCCGCAGGCATTAAGCGTTTTTAAAGGATGTAAACTAAAACAGCCAATATCGCCAAATGAACCAACTCGACGCCCTTTGTATTCGGCAGTAACTGCTTGAGCACAATCTTCGATTACAAATAAATTATGTGAATTTGCAATTTTCAAAATTTCGTTCATATCCGATGGTCGCCCGGTCAAATGCACGGGTATTATTGCGCGTGTTCTTTGAGTTATCGCCTGTTCAATCTTGGAGGGGTCTATGTTATAATCATCACGCACATCAACAAATACAGGTGTTGCACCAAGAAACATTATACAACTCGTGCTTGTAATGAAAGAATTAGGAACGGTAATAACTTCATCACCTGGACCAATACCAACGGATTTCAAAGCGAGTATAAGAGCATCGGTGCCAGAATTGACCCCTATCGCATAACGTACGCCACAGAGTTCGGCAAATTGGCGTTCAAACTCCGCTACTTCATCACCAAGTATAAATTGGCTATGGTCAATAACTTTACTGATGGCGGTCAAAATTTCGTCTTTTATCGGCTTATGTTGTGCCGTAATATTAACAAAAGGTATCTCCATATATTCTCTTATTTCAAATTCAGTGCCTGCATTGTTTTTATATTATAATAACGAATGTCCGTCATAGGATTTGGTATCAGCCCTTTATCAAAAGCATTTTTTAAGTGTAAAACTGCCTCCTCTATAGTATGTTTAGGTAAAAAACCTAATTCTTCTTTTATTTTTTTTGAAGAAACATGATAAGAACGATTATCATCTATTGGAACGGTTTTTATCTGTATTTGATTACCAATTACAGTTTGTACTTTTTTTGCAATTTCATTAATTTTATAATTCTCATATCCAGCATTGAAGACCTTTTTGTGTATTTTTTCATTGGGCAACTCTAACAAATAAACGTAAAGGTCAGCCATATCTTCTATATGAATGTTTGGTCGCATTTGTTCTCCACCAAATACCGTTATTTCTCCTTTGTTGATTGCATGATTGGTTAATATATTAACTGTAAGGTCTAACCTTAAGCGAGGCGAATAACCACATACCGTTGCTGGTCTTATAACCGTCACTATGAAGTCATCGGTAGCAGAGTTTAATAATACCTCCTCACATTTTACTTTATATTTAGAATAATCTGTCAATGGATTCAAATCAAGGTCCTCTGTAACTTCTGGAACTTCTTTTATACCATAAACACTGGAACTGGAAGCATAAATAAATCTTTTTACTTTACTTTTTCTTGATATATCCACTAAAGGAACAAAGGCATCATAGTTTATGGACTTACTTAATTGAGGGTCAAGTTCATAACTTGGGTCATTAGAAATACAAGCCAAGTGAATTACCGCATCTATTCCTGGAATTTCTTTTTCAAGAAGTTTTTTATCTCTTATATCGCCCTTTATTTCTATTAGGTTTGGATTTTTTTTAACTTTACTTAAAACATCTTTCCCATAAATGTATAAATCTAACACTTTTACCTGATACCCTTTATAAAGAAGTTTTGGAACTAAAACTGCCCCTACATAACCCGCACCACCAGTAACAAGAACTCTTTTTATCATATTTTAATCTTATTGTTATTTTTTGTGAAGATTACCGCAATTAGCATTTTTTGATAGAATCCACTATTAGATGACAAATTACAAGATGAATAATTTCCACATACCCGTATGAATATGAGGGAATATAAAAATTAATATCTCCCAGTTTCCTTAGATGATTATTTTTGTTAAAACCGGACAACGTTATAACAAAACATTTTTTTCTTTTTGCTTCTAACGTTGCATTTAAAATATTTCTTGATTTTCCCGAGCTACTTATGGAGAATAAAATGTCTCCTTTTGTAGAAAGCATTTCTATGGGTTTTTCAAAAACATACTCATATCCAAGGTCATTGCTTAAACAAGTAAGAAGAGAAGAATCATTGAAAGCAATAGCAGGGATTTGAGCATTTTTCATAAAATCCGTCGTTAAATGACTTGCAATGGATGCACTTCCACCATTCCCGATAAAAATGACTTTATTTCCTTTTTTCTTATTTGTATTAATAGTATTAATGATTTTTATAATTGTTTTATCAAATGGTATATGATTACCATTGATATCGCTTACTTCTATTTTTGATAAAAGTGTCTGTAATTCTGCAATATAATTTACGTTCATTTTAAAAGAGTTGATATGTATTTAAATAATGGAATAGGTTCGATATGAGACCTATTTCCGACAATTAAAACTTTCATTGCTCCAACAGCATTACCGATAAAACCCACAACGTCCATAGGATTATTGTTGAATACACAAGGAGACGTTATGGAAAAATAAGCATCTCCTGCACCAATTCTATCAACTATTTTTTTGGAAAATACTGGAATCTCTGAAAAACCCTCTTTTTTAGAATATGCCAGAGAACCCTTATGTCCCCTTGTTATAATAATTTTTTCACAATTAAGTTTTTTACTTATATTAAGAATCAATTTTTCCACATCAGAAAATCTATCATGAGAAGCAAGACGTATTTCTGGCTCGTCTATGCACACGTAATCTGCTCGTGAAAATTTCGTAATAAGATTGAAGCCAATATTTGCGCTGTTGGTTTGAACATTTATTGCTAAAAAGTTCGCTTCTTTGCAAAGAATTTTTACAATCTGGGGCGTAATCAAGCCATGACCGAAATCTGTTACTATTACTACATCAAAATCAGATAAATGAGAATGTAAATAATTACATATTTTATTTTCTATAGTTTTAGGTAAATAAGTCGTATCGTCTAAATAACAAATTTCAAATAGTTTTGTTAAAAAATTAGGGTCAACAAATCTGCGTTTAACAACCGTGGGGGCATCTTTGCGATAATAGAAATTTGTTTTTATATTCGATTCAAGATGATTTACGATGAAGTCTTTATAATCATTTGTATTCCCAATAAGGGTAACCAAGTTTATTTTTTTGCAAAATCCTGATAAATGATTGGCAGCAGCCAGAACACCTCCGGCAAAAGTTTCTTCGTTTAAATATTTAGTCGCAATTATGTTGTCCTTTGGCGTTTTCCCCATTCCTATACAATAATGATATTCATCTATAATGACATCACCTATGATGAGAACTTTTACATTCTCTATTTTTTTAAGTATATTAATTGTATCTTGGGGTGAGTATTTCTTTTTAAATTTTTGAAAAAAATCTTTTGCTTCATCAGGATATGGCGAAAAGTAAGTATTAATTAAAGAAGATGAACTAAACGTTATATCATCGGTAAAATGAATCATTCCACCAACGGATTTAATTGCTTCTTCTTCTTCGTAAATTTTTCCCGTAACGTCAGTTTCTCTTCTCGCGTAATCACTACCTTTAACATAAAAATGAGGTTTTAGTTTTTTTATAGCTTCCACTGCCGTGGGCCATTCGTTAATAGCAACATAATCAACGCATTCTATAGCAGAGACACTTTCTGCACGGAGATTTTCATTAAAGATTGGCCTGCCTGGTCCTTTATTAACGTATTGGTCTTTCGTTATGGTAACAGCTAAAATATCTCCTTTCTTTTTGGCGGATTCAAAATATTTTATATGTCCTGGATGAAGTAAATCAAATACTCCGTGACAATGGACAATCTTTTTACCATTTTTTCTTAAAGTTGTCAGAACTTTTGAAAGTTCATTAATAGTTTTAATTTTTGAATAAATATTTCTTTTCATATTTAATTTGAAAGATATTTAAACCATTCTTTTGTGGCTTTTTCTATTTTTTCGGGAGTCCAAACTGGAGCGTTTCTCCAGTAGTCGATATTATCTAACAATCGTTGCACTCCTTCTTCAAACGAAACCCGCGGTTCCCAACCAAGCGTTTTTTTAATTTTCTTTATATCCGCCCACGTGCAGTCCGGTTCGCCAGGTCTTTTAGGAATGTGAACTTTTTCATTTCTTAATAGAGAAACTATTTTATCGACTGATTGTGGATTACCAGAACCAACATTAAAAACTTCATTTTTAATATCTGAATTTCCAGCAAGGATAAAAGCTTCCACAACATCTGAAACAAATACAAAATCTCTTTTTTGCGTTCCATCCCCAACTACGGTTAAAGGCACATTATTGAGTTTTTGTGCAAGAAAAACTCCAAAAACCGCTCCATACGTTCCAGACGTTCGAGAACGAGGGCCATAAACATTAAATAAACGCAGAGAAACAACGGGTAATTTATATACCTTTCCCCAATGAAGAACTATTTGTTCTCCTAAATATTTCGTTAGAGCATAAGGATATTGCGGACGAATTTCAGAAGTTTCTGGTGTAGGATAAACATCAGGGATTCCGTAACAAGAGGAAGAGGCAGCATAGACCAATTTTTTGACGCTGGATAAGCGAGACGATTCCACAACATAAAAGGTGCCCGAAACATTTGATTTATAATATCCAAAAGGATTTATTATCGAAGGAACTATGTCCGCTAAGGATGCAAGATGAAATACCACATCTATGCCTTCAAAAAACTTTTTTATAACTTCAAATTTTGAAATGTCTTCTTGAACGATGGTAAGATTTTTATTATATTTTTGATGAGCTAAATTTTCTGGTCTTCCTGTTGAAAAATTATCTATAACAATAACATTATGTCCATCTTTAAGCAAACGGTCAACTAAATGACTTCCTATGAATCCTGCCCCACCTGTGACTAAATATTTCATTGACTATTTATATTAACTTAAATCTTCTATAACCTGACAAAATTGTTTATATTAATTCTATTGTTTATATCGGATATGTCAATATTATACTTAAAAAAATTTAATTAAATTTATAATAATTGTTAATCTTACAATATTTTATAACTAAATAATTTAACAATTTTTTAATTTTTTGTCAAGTTATTTATTAAGTGCAAATTCCTGAGATTGCTTATTTTCCTTTTAAAAAGCAAATTTCATTTAATTAATGTCTTGCATTTTTTTGATTATTCATTATATTCAAATTGAATATCGTCAATTTTTATAACTCATCTTCTTTTTAGAGAAAAAAAGAAAAACTAAATTATTTCAGATAATAAAACATAAAATAATACATTTAAAATTTTTAGAATTCCATTTAATTATTAATCCTTTCAAATTATTTTAAATCAAAGGAGAAGAATTATGATTAGAAGAACATTTTTGAAAAAAGGTTTATTTGGTTTTACAGGACTATTTTTTATTCCAAAAATTAAACCTTCCCTTTCTGCTCCAAAACATACATTTAAATTAAAATATGCACCTCATATAGAGTTGGCAAATCATATAAAGGATGAATTGGACCGACTCGATTATTTTGCTTCCTGGGGATTTAAAGCATTTGAATTCAACGGATTGATGAACCGGGATTATAAACAGGCAGAAAATTTAAGAAAAAGAATGGATAAACTTGGTATGGAGATTGGAGTATTTACAGCAAATCCAAACGGATGGGAAAAAACACGTATGGTTGACCCGGAACAGCGTCCCGCGTTTCTCGATGAAATAAAAAAAGCAATGACATACGTTGACATTACAGGCAACAAATTTGTTACTATTCTTGCTGGTAATGAAATAAAAAAAGTCACGAGAGCACAACAAAGGACAAATATAATTGAAAGTTTAAGATTTGCGGCGGACATTGCAGCGAAACATAACGTAATTCTTGCTATGGAACCTTTAAATGTTCTCGTTAATCATCCAGGATATTTCTTGAATCGCTCTGACGAAGCCTACGAAATCTTAAAAGCGGTCAACCATCCTAATGCAAAAATGCTTTTCGATATTTATCATCAGCAAATAACCGAGGGAAATTTAATTAACAATATACGTCAGTTTAAAGATGAAATAGGTACGTTCCACGTGGGCGATAATCCGGGTCGAATGGAACCGGGAACAGGAGAAATCAATTATCGAAAC
>CAZBIT010000152.1:0-6159 GCA_964491835.1 uncultured bacterium | reverse complement strand
TACATTTTATTAATTTTTACAATTTTTTTTGCAATTGTTTTATTTATTGATAATATAATGTTCTATATTTTACATAGCAACAAAAATAAAAAAAATAGAAATAAAATGATAACGTTTATCAAAAATGATTTGAGTTTATAAAAAAAAGTAATTACATTTAAGCAAATTGAAAATGAATGTATTGTAATTCTTGATTAAAATGATTTTAGGATTAGAATCAATTGTAGTAGGTCCATTTCAAACAAACTGCTATATTATTGGATTAAAATTAACAAATTCTGGAATAATCATAGACCCAGGAGATGAACCCGAAGAGATACTAAAAGTAATAAAAGAAAAGAAGGATCTGAAAGTAAAGTATATTTTCCATACACATAGTCATATCGACCATATAAATGGAACTGGAATCATAAAAGAGAAAACATCTGCAAAGACATTTTTGCATAAGGATGACCTTTCTTTATATGAGCACTTTAAAACTCAGGGAGAACAATTTGGAATAAAAGTTAATAACCAACCATCAATAGATGAATTTTATAAAAATGGAGATAAGATAGAACTTGATGGAATAACATTTGAAGTAATACATACTCCCGGGCATACCCCTGGAAGTGTTTGTTTAAAAGTTTTTGATATTTTATTTACGGGTGATACTTTATTTAATATGGGAATTGGAAGAACAGACCTTTGTGGTGGTTCATATACTGATTTAATGACATCCATAAAAGAAAAATTATTTACACTAAAGGATGAAACAAAGGTCTTTCCAGGACACGGTCCTGAAACAACAATTGGATATGAAAAAATGAATAATCCTTTTTTTGATAAAAATATATAGACAAAAAATATGGAAGTAAGAAGGCAGTTAATATTAGTTTTACTATTAATATTACTTCTATCAATAATAGGAGCAGTTGGATATAAATATTTTGGCGATCAGGGAATGACCTGGATAGATGCTTTTTATCATACAATTTTAACAGTTGCATCAATTGGATATACAGATACGGGATTCGGCACAACTCAAATTCAAAAGGTATATGGAATCGTTTTTATGGCTATATGCATTGTTGCTCTTTCTTTAGTTGCTGCTGCCTTTGTTGCGTATTTTGTTCAGTCAAAACTCCATAGAACAATATGGGAGGTAATTATGAATTTCAAAATGGAATTTAAACGTAATCATCACGTAATTTTTGGGGTAAATCATGTTGCCCCTTATATAATTCAAGAGTTCTATGACACTAAAACTCCATTTTGCGTCGTTACTATGAACGAAAATGATGTAGAAGAACTTTCAAGTAAATACAAAAATCTTATTATTTTTTATAATCCACATAAATATTTTACCGATGAAATGCTTGAAAAGGTGAAAATAAAAGATGCCGAAACCGCGACAATAGACCTTGGAAATGATGAAACAAATCATATAACTGCAGATTTAATCAGAGAAAAAAACCCTAAAATTAAAATATTATCTGTTGGCGAAGAAATGTCTTATGCTCCAGTAATGCAAAAAAGAATAAATCACGTTGTAAATCCACACTTTATGTGTGCAATGAGATTGACATCTCTTGCAAAAAGACCGAGTGTTGTTACTCATCTCGACAGAATGCTTTATAAAAAGGATGGTGTCTATAGAGTTGAAGAAGTGAAAATATCAAGTAACTCTTGTCTTATTGGTAAAACTCTTGGTGAAATTGATTTCCCAAAAACATTGAAACTAATTGTCACTGAAATTATGAGGGCAACTGATGGAGGATATGATTCAAATTTCTTACCATTACCAGAAGACGTAATTACGGATAAAATGATATTGATTGTTCAAGGCAAAGCAGAAGATGTTGAAATACTTCGAGACCTTGCTGATGGCGATATTAAATTGGAGGATTTAAAAAAATAAGTTTAACGAATAAACCGGAAAAGCATAGGATATTTCAGATGAAAATTTTTAAGAACAGAAAAAATCTTGATAAAGAAAAAATAATTGAATTACTTAAGACGGTTTCATATCCAGGATTAAGCAGGGATATCGTATCTTTTGGATTTGTAAAAGACGTCACTATTAATAATTCAAATGTTATAATAAATTTGGAAATAACAACCAAAGATTATTCAGTAAAAGAAAAATTAGAAAACGATATTCAAAAAGTTTTAGGTTCGATTACTGATATATCCGATTTAAAGATTAACGTTAATGTACATCAACCATTAGAAAGGCAGACAAGTGAAGAAAATTCTTTTAAAAAGGATTTACTTCCAAATGTAAAATATAAGATAGCAATTGCAAGTGGAAAGGGAGGAGTAGGAAAATCGACCGTTAGCGTTAACCTTGCTTCCTCATTTGCTTTAAAAGGATATAAAATAGGACTTCTTGATTCTGACATATATGGTCCAAGTATTCCTACTATGATGGATGTTGGCATTAATCAAGTAATTACGGAAAATGAAAAGATAATTCCAGTTGAAAAATATGGTATAAAGTTAATGTCCATCGGCTTTTTCTTAGAGAAGGATACTCCTGTCATCTGGAGGGGACCGATGGTTATGAAAGCGGTTCAACAACTTCTTGAAGACGTCGAGTGGGGTAATTTGGATTATCTATTCATTGACCTTCCTCCGGGAACAGGTGATACTCAACTGAGTATATCACAATTGTTGAACATTTCAGGTGCAATAATTGTAACTACGCCACAAGACCTTTCTCTTATCGATGCTGCCAAGGGTGTTCAGATGTTTCTTAAAGTAAATGTCCCCATTATAGGAATCATCGAAAATATGAGTTATTTTATTTGCCCTAAATGTGGAACAAAAACAGAAATATTTGGATATGGTGGCGGACTGAAAGAAAGTAATAGATTAAGCGTTCCTTTTCTTGGCGAAATCCCAATAAATCCTATGATTAGAGTTTCTGGAGATAATGGAAAACCATTTGTAATAGATTATAGAGAATCCCCCATTTCAAGTGCTTTTGATAACATTACTGAGAAAATTATAAATTTCAATAATAGGTGAGTTTTTAATTACTTGAAAATTGTAATATAATAATTAAGATTGTGATAATTAAGAGATTATAAGGATAAAATTGGTGATTACGTAGGGACAATCCTCGGGTTGTTCCTACACAATAAATTTAAACATTATTTTTTCTATCGCAATTTTAGGTTAATTATATTTGAAACAAAATATTGATATATTTTCATAATTGAGGTGTTTCAATGTCATCAACTCAGCCAATTTCAAAAAGAAATATAAAAAGATTTGAACAGGGTGAGATAATTTTTAAAGAGGGTGATATAGGGAAGGAAATGTATATAATAACGTCTGGAACAATTGGAGTAATCAAGAATATAGGTGAGGACGAAGTTATTCTGGCAAAATTAAAAAAAGGCGATTTTTTTGGAGAAATGGCTCTATTAGGAGATTCAAAAAGAACAGCAACCGTAAAAGCCCTTGAAATTACTGATACTATTATAATAAATGAATTAATATTTAAAGCCCAACTCAAAAAGCTTCCTGATTGGTTTACTTCTATGTTCAAAGTCCTTGTAAAAAGGTTAAGTGATATGGATAAGAAGATTAAATCAAAGTTTAAAATTGGCATCCAATTCAGTGTCTTAAACATTGTTTATCTTGTTATGGAAAAATACGGAACAATTAAAGATGAAAAGTTTGTTATAGATAGAGCATTTTTGATGGAAAAAATACATGAAATTATCGGTATTTCAAAAGCGGATATAGTTAAATTATTAAGTGAATTAAAATTTGTTCATTTGATTGAAATGATGGATTTTGAAAATTTAGTTTGGATTCCTGATAAAGAGAGGATTGAAAAATTTATCAATTATGTATCAGTAAAATCATCTTTAAAGCCCGATGAGAAAATCGAAAGAAAACTGACGGATACCGATGAAAAAACGTTGCAATATTTTGATCAATTATATAAATTACTTACAAGAAGTGAGGATGGTTTTTTTGCTCTTGTTCCAGAGCCCAATTCCTGAAATTTTTGAAAAAAGATTCAATCTATAAATTTTTTGGAGGATAAATGATGATAACAAAAGAACAAATAATCGATGCATTGAAAAAATGTTATGACCCTGAAATACCAATGATAAGTATAGTTGAACTTGGTTTAATTTATGACATTTCGATTAATGAAAATAACGATGTGAACGTGAAAATGACGCTTACTGCACCAGGTTGTCCGATGCATTCAGTTATGGCACAAGATGCAAAATCGAAAATTCAAAAAATCGACGGCGTTGGAAAAGTAGATGTGGAAGTCGTTTGGGACCCACCTTGGAATCCAAATATGATGAACGATGAAGCAAAACAAAAACTCGGATATTTTTAATTATGGATAATAATATCAAAGCACTTGCTTTATTATCAGGCGGTTTAGATAGCACTCTTGCTGCTAAAATTGTTAAAGAACAGGGTATTCAAGTCGAAGGGATTAATTTCTCAACGGGTTTTTGTATTGAACTTCATCATAAAAATTTCAGAAAAAGAAAAAATTATATTGAAAATAGTGTTTTAAGAGCTGGTGAGTTGCTTGATATTTCAGTTAATTTAATTGATATATCGAACGAATATCTTAATATATTATTAAATCCCAAGTATGGCTATGGAACTAACGTTAACCCTTGTATTGACTGCAGAATACTAATGCTCAAAAAGGCAAAAAATATGATGAATGAGATATCTGCACAATTCATAGTGACTGGTGAAGTTGTTGGACAGAGACCAATGACTCAATTTAGAAACACATTATATTTAATTGAAAAACAAAGTGGACTAAAAAGATTAATACTTCGACCATTATCTGCAAAACTTTTACCTATAACCATTCCTGAATCAAATGGATGGATTGTCCGAGATAAACTTTTCGATATAAGTGGAAGGTCAAGAAAAGAACAGATAAAATTGGCTCAACAGATGGGGATTAAAGAGTTTTCTCAACCTGCCGGAGGGTGCTGTTTTCTTACTGACCCTAATTTTGCCAAAAGATTTAGAGACCTCATTAAATACAGAGGAAAAGAAAATGTTACATTTGAAATTTTAAACCTTCTTAAAGTAGGAAGACATTTTCGGATTTCAGATAAAACTAAAATAATCGTCGGAAGAAACGAAGCAGAAAATATGTATATTGAGTGTTTTTCCGATGGATTCATAAAACTCAAAACTGTGGATATTCCAGGTCCATTTACAATAATAGATGGCTCACCAGATGATAATGAAATTAATATTATTGCCTCTATTGTCGCGTTATACTCTGACGGAAAAGATGAAGATAGTGTTAAAATCGAATTTATAAAAAATGAAAAAAAGAAAATTATAGAAGTTAAACCATTGGATAAAAATCTTTTAGATAAATTTAAAATATAAAACAATATAGGATAGATTTGTTAAAACTATATGAAATCCATTAATAACAGACAAAAGAAAAATATAATAGTCAAAAAAGTGTATAATTTATCAAAGATTAATGCTCAGAGAAAAAATATAGAATTAGAAAAAATTTTAAAATCAAAAAAAGTTAAGTAAAAATCTCATTAATTTTTTTGAATTTTATACTGCCTTGAACTATTGACTTGTCATTTTGAGAATTTTGAATAAATTTATTTGCCTGTTCCATAGTCGGAAATAAATAATACACACTTTGAGGAATCACAGTATATTTCAATTGCATTATGACCTGATTTTCAACGAGTAGTTTATCCCATAATAATTTCATTGTAAATCTCCAGATTTTTTAATATTGTAGAAACTAAAAAACTAATAGTATTATTAATAAATTCATTTAAAATTTTCATTTTTTCAACAATTTTTCATTATTATGAAAATACTTGAGTTATAATTAGATATTTCATATTTTAATATAAATAAATTTTTAATATTATCAATAATTTTAATTAAAAACCTATGAATCAAAAAGAAAATACAAAAAGAGAAGCAATTGATGAAATACGCGGGACTATGTTATATATTATTAGCCAACGTAATAAAGGAAAAGATTACATTGATGTTTCTGACCTTCTTGATACAAAACTCGAAAAAAACATATTAGATAATTTTAATGGTGTTTTATCAAAAGAGGAATATGAAAGATTAATATTTAAAATTTGGATACCGTTACTGGGAGGGGTATTTACACCT
>CAZBIT010000151.1:0-6169 GCA_964491835.1 uncultured bacterium | reverse complement strand
AGACGTAGGCGGTTCAAGTTTAACTGATAAAAACATTCAAGTAGAAAAAGGGGAATATCACATAGAAGGTATTCCCTCAACATACGTTCCTTTTAGAAATGCAAATATATTATGTCAAGCGGTCAGTTGGGCAGAAGTACTCGGTATAGAGACAATATTAATTGGTGCTGTTGAACAAGACAGCGCTGGTTATCCCGATTGTAAAAAAGTATTTTATGAGGCATTTAATAAAGTCATTCGACTCGGAACGAAACCAGAAACAAACATAAAAATTATCACCCCTATTATTAATATGAATAAAAGCGAGATTATAAAGTTAGGAATTCAACTAAACGCACCATTTCATCTAACTTGGTCTTGCTATACAAATGAAGACAAGGGCTGTGGAGAATGTAACTCCTGTTTATTAAGAATCAAAGCGTTCCAAAAAGCAGGAATAAAAGACCCGATTGAATATGTTAAATAAGAAAAATCGATACCTTATATACCAATATACTTTACTAATTACCTGAAAATTACAATATAATAATTAAGAAATTATACAAATAAATTAGTATGGTAGGGACAACCCTGGGGTTGTCCTTACATAAATTAGAATCTTCAGCAACAATTATCATTTTCTTTTAATATAAAATTTATGAAATATACAATTGTCGGAATAGGAGAGGTTCTCTGGGACATATACGGTTCCGAAAAATATCTTGGAGGTGCTCCTGCAAACTTCGCATTTCACGCACACCAACTTGGAAATGAAGGCATTATCGTCAGTAAAATAGGTAAAGATGAGTTAGGGAATGAAATTATACGCTCTTTAAAAGAAAAAGGTCTTAATACAAACTTTATCCAACTGGATAGAAATTATCCAACAGGAACAGTGTATGTGAAACTTCTCCCTAATTCGATACCAAAATTTCTTTGCAGTAAAAATGTTGCTTTTGACTATATCGAATTTGGCGAAAATCTTGAATCCCTTTCAGAAACCACAGATGCGGTTTTATTTGGAACGCTTGCCCAAAGAAATGAATTCTCTCGAAAAACAATTACGGATTTCATTAAATCCCTCAAAAAAGCAATCGTAGTTTACGATGCCAATTTCAGAGGATTCAAGAAAAAACAAATAAAAATCGTGGAAAATTCTTTGTCCCTTTCAAATATCCTAAAAGTAAATGATATTGAATTTAAAAAACTAAAAATAGCATTTGACAAAGAAAAAATGGAGCACTTAAAATTTTTAAATCAACTTGTTAATGAGTTTGACCTTGACTTAATCTGCATTACATTTGGCAGATGGGGATGTTTGTTTTATAATAAATATGAAACAATTTATTCACCCGGAGTGAAAATAAATCCGATTGACACTGTGGGCTCTGGAGATGCTTTCATCGCTTCATTGATTACAAAATATCTTCAAAAAAGACCCTTAAAAGAAATTTCGGAATTTTCAAATTATGTGGGTGCCTTCGTGGCAACGAAAAAGGGCGCTACACCTATTTATAATAATAACGACATCAACAATTTTATTCATACTAACACTAAAAGAAACATTAAAAAGAAATTGGGAAATACTTTACTTAATAACTTATATTTATTTACCGTGATTTGAGGACTCCAACTTTATCACAATATTGCTCTATTTTACAAATACTACAAAATGGAGATATGGGTTTACAGATGTTTTGACCATAAGTGACAAGTAGGTCATTATATATAATCCAATATTCTTTTGGCAATATTTTACGAAGTGTAAATTCCGTTTCTTCGGGGATTTTCGTTTTGACATACCCAATTCTGTTTGAAATTCTATGAACGTGAGTATCAACACAGATTCCTAATTGATTATAGCCAAGAGTTATAACAAGATTTGCGGTTTTTCTTCCTACTCCTTTTAATTTTAAAAGTTCATCGATATCATCTGGAACTTTTGAATTGTATTTTTCTACAAGTGTTTTTGAAACGTTAATAATATTTTTTGTTTTTGTTTTATAAAATCCAACTGGATAGATTGCATTTTCTATGGTTTTTGGGTCAAGATTTTGCATACTAATTGGAGTTTCGGCAAGTTTAAAAAGTCGTTTTGATGCTTTTCGTGTGACTTCATCCTTTGTTCTTAAACTTAACATACAAGAAATTAAAACCTTAAATGGAGACCTTTCTCTGGATACTTCCGTAACGACTGGGACTTCCCATTTTTTTACTTCTTTTTTCAATATTCTTATAACATCATCGATTTGGTCATATTTCATTTTCTTTACCTCGATTTTATTATTTAAAAATAGTAAAATTTTTATAATAAATCAATAAGGAGGATTGCTTTTGAAAAAGAACATACGTTTGACCATACTTTTATTAATAATATTAAATCTTAGTTATTGTGCAAGAACAATTTTAGTAAAAGAAGGCGAACCAAAAATATTAGCCGAAAAAATTTCCTCTTCACAAATAAAACTTGGTATAGATGTTCTTCTTGAAAAAAAATTATATCTTTTAAGAAACAAAAGAGTTGGGTTGATAACAAATCAAAGTGGTGTGACAAAAAACCTGATTCCGACTGTCGAAGCACTTTATAATGAAAAATCGATTAATCTTGTCTGTTTATTCTCTCCTGAACATGGATTAAGAGGAAATAAAAAAGCAGGGGAATTTGTGGAAAGTTATATTGATGAAAAAACTAATCTCCCCGTATATTCTCTTTATGGAAAAAACAAAAAGCCCACAAAAGAGATGATGGATAAAATAGACGTTCTAATTTTTGACATTCAGGACATTGGCATTAGGACATACACGTATATTTACACGATGTCTTACGTAATGGAATCAGCAGCAGAATATAACAAAGAATTTATCGTTCTTGATAGACCTAATCCTCTTGGAGGAACAAAAGTTGAAGGAAATATACTCGAACAAGATTTCAGTTCATTTATTGGAAGATACCCAATACCCTTTCGACATGGAATGACCATAGGTGAACTTGCACTTTTATTTAACAAAGAATTCGGAATAAACTGTAACCTGACCGTTATTAGAATGGAAAAGTGGGAAAGGAAAATGTATTTTGACAAAACTGGCTTACACTGGATACCACCTTCTCCAAACATACCGCATTCAGAAACTGCACTATATTACTCAACAACTGGATTTATCGGTGAATTAAGCACATTAAGTATAGGCATTGGAACTACAACTCCTTTTGAAATTGTTGGTGCTCAATGGATTGACCCTTTTACACTTGCTTATGCCCTAAATAAAAAAAATCTGTCGGGGGTTTATTTTTATCCTATATATTTTATCCCTTTTTATCACTCATTTGAAAATATCGAGTGCGGTGGAGTTAAAATATTTATAACTAATAGAGAAAAATTCCTCCCATTTGAAACAGGGATTTCAATTCTTGAGACAATTAATACATTGTATCCAAAACAAAACATTTTTTCAAATGATACAAAAATGTTTAATCTCGCATTAGGAACTGAAAAAATAACTCAAAACCTTAAAACAAAAACAAATACAGATTATATTATAAGGTCATCTAAAAAAGAAATTGAAATTTTTAACAAGAAAAGAAAATTATATCTCTTATACTAAAATTTTATAAATAATAGTGAAACATTTTATTTGCCTTTAACAAATAAATATTTTACATTTAATCTAGGGGGAATAGTATTCGTAAACATAATTAATATAAGATATGCCATTTTGCCCCAAATGTAAATATGAATATATTGAAGGTGCTGATTTTTGTTATGATTGTGGTGAAAAATTGGTCGATAAACTCCCAAATGAAATTAATCACAATGAGATAAAAATCAAATGGAAACCACTTCAAAACCTGCCGGGAAGAATTTACGCAGAAATGGTCAAGGAAGTATTTAATAAAAAAGGAATCCCATCCTTAATAAGTTCGACATTTTTTTCTTCCGCATATGGAACAAGGGGTATTTTCGGTGACCCAACAATCATTTTTGTCCCAGAAGACAGATTCGAAGAATGCCAAGAAATCATCAATCAAATGTTCAATCATATATAAAATTTTCATTCTATCAATTTCTTCTTTATTTTATTTAAACAAGCATAATATTAAATTCATTTAAACAATATTATATTATGGAATTCATCTCAAAAAAACGTTTGATTTATCTTAAAAAACTTAACCAAAAAAGATATCGTGCGATTGAAAAAAGATTTATAATTGAGGGAGAAAAACTTATCAAGGAAGCATTGGATTCCAATTTTGAAATAGAATTGGTTCTTTGCGATAAAGAATTCTATGAAAAAAATCCAAACCTTATCAATATCATAAAATCAAAAGATATTGAAGTTTTATATATTCATTCAAAAGAGAGCAAATTAATTAGCGATGTAGTCACACCACAAGGAATTTTTGGTGTTCTTAAAATTACCGAAAAAGAATTTGATCCTTCTTTGAAAAAGAAAAACGCTGAATTTATCGCATTAGACAATATCTCCGATGCTGGAAATCTTGGAACTATCATTCGAACAGTATATTGGTTTGGTTTGGATGGTATCATCATAGGAGAAAACTCAATTGAAATTTATAACCCAAAAGTCATACGTGCTTCAATGGGTTCTATATTTTATATCCCAATATGGGATAATATCAATTTGAAAGAAAAGATTTTGGAATTAAAAAAGATTGGGTATAAAATAATTTCAGCAGATCCAACTGGAAATGATTCAATCAAAAAACTAAAATTACAGTTCCCAAAAGTGATAATACTTGGTAGTGAATCTCACGGCATTTCTACTGAAATTACGGAATTATGCGATTTTAGAATCAAAATAAAAGGAACAAAAAGATTTGATTCTCTTAACTTGGCAGTAGCGGCAGGAATTATTATGTGGGAAATGAAAAAATGATTAAAAAAATTAATGAAAATTTTTTATTGTATATTAACAAAATTTTCGTATCTTAAACTTTGAAAAGCTTTTAAATTTTCAAACAAAATTATAGGAGGTTAATATGGCAAGTGAAAAATTATTGAAAAAATTAAATGAAGCAATCGCAAGAGAAATGCAGGTATCGATACAATATCTGTGGCAACATGTTCAAGTAAAAGGAATTAAGGGAGAGGTAATAAAGGATGCTTTTAAAAAGATTGGAATCACGGAGATGAAACACGCTGAAACAATAGCAGAAAGATTAAGTTTCTTTGGTGGAACTCCGACAATAAAACCCAATCCAATTACTGTCGGTAGATCATATAAAGAAATGGTAAAAATTGACATCAAAGCAGAAGAAGAAGCCATCGAAATGTATAAAGGAATTATCAAAATGGCAAATAACGAAGGGGATTACGTTACTGCAAATATGTTCATTAGCATCGTTGGAGATGAAGAAGGACATTTAAATGACTTCCAGAGTTTCATAGAAGAATAATAATTAGAGCAATTTTTAAAAAGCCCACTTTCACACAATGGGCTTTTTTATTTATGTAAGTATTCCATAAACTTACCAAAAAAATGATAGAATATGTTTGTTACCGTTGTGAAAGAAAATATCCCGTAACCAGATTTCAATATAATTGTGATTGTGGGAATCCCCTTGAACTTAAAAAAGATGTATCATTTCCACTGAATAAAATTCAGAAAAGAAAATATACTCTTTGGAGATACCAGGAAGCAATCCCAATAGAAAACAAAGAGGACCTAATTTCCTTCGATGAAGGAATGACACCACTTATTGATTTTCTCTATAAGGATTTTAATTTAAAGGTAAAAATTGATTATCTTTTCCCGAGTGGTTCATATAAAGACCGTGGTGCCACTGTCCTGATGAGTAAACTGAAAGAAATAGGAGTAAAAAGTATAATTGAGGACTCTTCCGGTAACGCAGGAGCAGCGATAGCCTGCTATTCAGCCAAAGCGAAAATTAAGTGTGAAATATACTGCCCCAAATCAACCTCAAAAGGCAAAATTGCACAAATACAATTATACGGAGCAAAAATAAGAAAAATACCAGGAACAAGAGCAGATACTTCTTTTGCGATTTTAAAAGATGCGAAAAAATATTATTATGCTTCACATAACTGGAACCCATTTTTCCTTGAAGGAACTAAAACAGTTGCTTATGAAATTGCAGAACAACTAAATTGGAAATCACCTGATGCAGTTATATGTCCTGTTGGCTTTGGAAGCATATATTTGGGTCTTT
>CAZBIT010000150.1:0-6189 GCA_964491835.1 uncultured bacterium | reverse complement strand
GTTTTTTATTCTGTTTATGGTCATATATATCGTATGGCCGAGGCAGTTGCCGAAGGTGTACGAGAGGTTGAAGGAGCAGAAGTAGAACTTCGACGAGTACCTGAAACACTCCCCAAAGAAGTGCTCACTATGATAGGGGCTATTGAACCTCAAAAGTTATTTGCTCACATTCCTGTCTGCACGGTGGATGAACTTTCCACGGCAGATGCAATTATTTTTGGGACTCCGACACGATTTGGAAATATGTGCGGTCAGATGCGGCAATTCCTTGACGCAACAGGTCCATTATGGAGTACCGGTGCACTTATAGGCAAAGTAGGGAGTGTATTTATAAGCAGTGCAACTCAACATGGAGGACAGGAATCAACAATTCTCAGTTTTCATACCACACTGTTACATCAAGGAATGATTATTGTTGGATTACCATATTCGTTTCAAGGACAAATGCGTGTCGATGAGATAACAGGCAGTTCTCCATATGGTGCTTCTACGATTACTGGTGGAAGGGGAGAGAGATTACCAAGTAAAAATGAATTGGACGCAGCAAGATTTCAAGGGAAACATGTTGCACTCATTACTACAAAACTTGTAAAATAGGATTTGAAGTTTTACTTCACTAATTAATCTCTTTTTATCTTATACCATAATTATTTTCATTTTTTATGGGTGGTTAACATTAATTTTAACAAAATAATTACTTAACACTCTTTGATGGTGAAGAATATTTAGAAAAATATACAAATGTTTTAATTCGATATTGCTTTATGAATTATTTGAAGAGAACAAATACCGATAAAAAAAATACGATGGAAGAAATTAAAAAAATTTATTTTACCATCCGTAGTGATATTAAAAAAAAATTGAGTGAATTTGAAAGAGTTTGGGAAAAAGGGTGTGAAGAAGAGATATTTGCTGAACTTGTTTTTTGCATTTTAACTCCTCAATCTAAAGCAAAATTATGCTGGCTCGCATTAATGAATATTTCGGAGAGGAATTTATTGTTGAAGGGCAATAAAAATCAGATTGCTAAAGTATTAAATATTGTGAGATTTAAAAATAAAAAGGCAGAATATATCATTAAAGCGAGAAAACTTTTTTCGAGCAATGGCAGTATATTTATCAAATCCAAACTTAAACAGTTCAGCGACCCTTTTATTGCAAGAGATTGGTTAGTAGGAAATGTAAGAGGTATAGGTTATAAAGAAGCAAGCCATTTTTTGAGAAATATAGGATTAGGAGAAAATCTTGCCATCCTTGACAGGCACATATTAAAAAATTTGAAATTCCATAGAATTATACAAAAGATTCCAAACTCTTTAACAAAAAATAAATATTATGATATTGAAAAGAGAATGAAAAAATTTTCAGAAGAGATTAATATTCCTATGAGCCATCTCGATTTGGTGATGTGGTATAAAGAGACAGGTGAAGTATTTAAATAATAACGCATATCAAATTGGATTATTTTCGGGTGCAATTAATTACTTTTTTTGTTGACTTTGTTGAAAACAAGATGAACAAGTTGTGATAGAAGATAATCAAAAGGATAATTAGAATGGATTCAATTTTATTATCTCGTATTCAATTTGGCTTGTCTGCAAGTTTCCACTTTCTTTTTCCTCCGCTTACGCTCGGACTTTCATTAATTATATTGATTATTGAAACTCTACGTCTGAGGAATAAAGACGATTTTTATAACGGTTTATCAAACTTTTTAGTGAAGATTTTAGGGCTTATTTTTGTGGTGGGTGTAGCAACTGGAATTGTTTTAGAATTTTCTTTTGGAACGAACTGGTCTGAATTTTCAAGATTTGTAGGAGATATTTTCGGTGCTTTGCTTACCGCGGAGGGGGTTTTTGCATTTTTCCTTGAATCGGTGTTTCTTAGTATTCTCGTTTTTGGTAGGAACCGCGTTTCTAAAAAGATTTACTGGCTTTCAGCATTTTTAGTATTTTTCGGTTCTCATATCTCTGGTTTGTGGATAATTGTCGCTAATTCTTGGATGCAAACACCCGCTGGTTTTAAAATTGAGGGTGAAAGGGCTGTACTTACTGATTTTTTCCTGGTGGTTATAAATCATTCTACCATAGTTCGCTATATTCACGTTGTTATTGCTTCCTGGATAACTGGTTCTCTATTTGTAGCTGGAATAAGTGCCTTTTACATTCTACAAAAAAGATATATTGAATATGCAAAAATATATCTAAAAATTGCTTTGTTTATTTTTATCTCGACTTCTATAGTCCAGCTTTTCTCTGGACATTCACATTCGGTTCAGGTGGCAAAAACTCAACCCGAGAAAATGGCTGCTTTTGAAGCCCTCTGGGAAACCAAGAATGGTGCACCATTAGCGTTGTTTGGAATTCCTGATGGTGAAAAAGCAAAAACCTATTTTTACATAGGAGTCCCCAAATTATTGAGTCTATTAATTTATGGCGATTTTAATGCAAAAGTTCTGGGGCTGGCTGAATTTCCAAAAGATGAACAGCCGTCTGTGTTTTTACCTTTTGTTTCTTATCATATTATGATTTTTATAGGAATGTTATTTATTACAATGGCAATAGTAGGATTGTATTTACTTTTTAGAAACAAAATTTTAGATACAAGGTGGTATTTAATGCTATTACTGTTTTCAATTCCTTTACCACATATTGCTAATCAGTTTGGTTGGATTGCAGCAGAGGTAGGACGACAGCCCTGGATTGTCTATAAAGTCCTCAAAACAGCAGATGCGGTATCGGTAGTTGTTCCTACTAATCAGATATTGTTCTCACTAATAATATTTGGATTGATTTACCTGTTTATCTTTCTTGTATTCATCAATTTGATGATACGTTTTATTAAAAAAGGACCAGAAGAAATACCTTTAAAAGGATACTGATTATTTTCTTTGTTGCTTTCATTTTTAAAAGAAATAGAAGAATATTATTTTACTTGCTGTAAATTAAATATGTGAGAATTTAAATGGAATCATTCGATTTGTTACGTAATATCTGGTATGTATTAATAGGAGTTTTATTTCTTGGTTATTCAATCCTTGACGGTTTCGATTTAGGAATTGGTTGTCTTTTACCCTTCCTTGCAAAAGATGAAAAAGATAAAAAGGCTATTTTTAGTTCCATAGCTCCTTTCTGGGATGGGAATGAAGTATGGATAATAACAGGGGGAGCATCACTATTTGCAGCTTTTCCACAAGCATATGCGACCGTCTTCAGTGGGTTTTATTTGGCTTTAATGTTATTGCTATTTGCTTTGATTTTTAGGGCTGTTTCTATAGAATTCTGGCATAAAGATGAGAAACGAAGAAAATTTTGGGAATGGACTTTTATAATTGGGAGTTTTTTACCATCTTTACTCTATGGAGTGGCACTTGGGAATGTAATTGTTGGAATTCCATTGAATGAGAATATGGATTTTACTGGGAATTTTTTCACCCTTTTACGTCCATATCCACTTATTATCGGGCTTTTAGGATTATCTGTGATAATGCTGCACGGCTGTACTTATGCCGTATTAAAAACAACAGGTATGTTGCAAATGAGAGCGAGAAAAATTGCTAAAACTCTGTGGTTTATTTTTATTATTCTTTTTATATTTTCGTTTATTGCGAATTTAATTTATACGCCAGAAAATTCTGGAAATTTCCTCGCGATATTATCAGTAGTTACTATATGGATTGCTGTCATATTGAACAGAATTTATTTAAATAAGGGTAAAGATAAGATTGCATTTTATATGTCATCTCTTATATTTGCTGGATTGTGGGGGATTGTTGGTGCAATACATTTTCCTAATTTAGTTAAATCAAGTAATGCCCCTAATCTTTCATTAACGATTTATAATGCTTCATCCAGCGAGTTAACTTTAAAGATTATGTTAATAATTGCATTAATAGGTATGCCGATTGTGATTATCTATACTGCTTATGTTTATAAAGTTTTTAGAGGTAAAGTAATTCATGATTAGAAATGTAGTTTTCGATTTTACAGCCATATACTACTTAACCATCTTGATTTGTTATTTTGGTTTAAAGAAAAGGGCAAACTTTTTTAATAATTAGTTAAAAATACGAAACTTTTTTTAAATAATGTTTAATAAGGAGGGATAATTATAAAATGATAAGAAAAGTTATTGATGGCGTTTATTCAGTCGGTGCCGTTGATTGGAATAGAAGGTTGTTTGACGAACTTATCCCACTTCCCGAAGGGACAAGTTATAATGCATATTTGATAAAAAATGCAGAAAAAGTTGCCCTGATAGATACAGTATATGATAAAATGGAAAATGAACTTATTAAAAATCTTAAAGAACTTGACGTAGAAAAGATTGATTATGTTATTTCAAATCATGCAGAAGGAGACCATTCTGGCGCTATACCCAAAATTCTCGAAGTTTACAAAGAGGCAAAAGTTGTAACAAATCAGAAGTGTAAAAACTTTTTAATGGATATGTTTTTTATTCCAGATTATAAGTTTATAACGATAAATGATAGAGAAACACTTTCATTAGGAAGTAAGACCCTTGAATTTATCATTGCGCCGTGGGTTCATTGGCCTGAAACGATGTTTACTTATCTTAAAGAAGATAAAATTTTATTTACCTGTGACTTTTTGGGTTCACATCTTGCTAAAAGTGGATTATTTGTTGAAGACGAGTCAGAAGTATTAAATGCAGCAAAAAGGTATTATGCGGAAATAATGATGCCATTCAGAACGAGTATCAAGAAACATCTTGAAAAGATAAAAGATTTTGAAATTAAAATGATAGCACCAAGTCATGGACCTGTTTATGACAAGCCCGAATTTATTCTTCGTGCTTATTCAGATTGGGTATCAGATAATCCAAAAAATGAAGTGGTTATAGTTTATGTCTCGATGTATGGAAATACTGAAAAAATGGTATTTTATCTCCTTGATAAGTTAAGTGAAAGAGGAATAAATGTTACGCCATTCAATTTAATCACAACAGATTTAGGAAAACTTGCAATGGCTCTTGTAAATGCAGCGACAATTATAATTGCATCTCCAACTGTTCTGGTCGGTCCACATCCAATTATTATCTATGGTGCATATCTTGTTAACGTTTTGAAGCCAAAATTAAAATTTGCCTCTATTATTGGTTCTTATGGGTGGGGTGGGAAAATGGTTGAACAAATTAAAGAAATGCTTACCAACATTAAAGTTGAAATAATTGAACCGGTTATGGTAAAAGGTCGTCCAACGGATGAAAATTTTAAATCTCTTGAAAATCTTGCTGAAGAAATTTACAAAAAACATAAAGAACTTAATCTGAATTAATAAATGTAAAATAAATGATAGAATTTTATTTTTGCAAATCCGATGAAAATTTATATTTTTCGGAAATTTAAAATAGTGTTATAATTCTTTTATTTTAAGAGGGATTTAAATGAGAAAATTATTTCTATTTTTGCTATTAATATATGTTTCAGCATATCCTGAAAAATCATTTTGCCAGTTTTACAAAATATACGGATACGCTACCCCCGATGCAGGTGAAAAAGAATTCGTCTATTGGTTATCTTATATTCCTTCAAGTGAACATACTTATATGTTTTTTGGAGACCGGATAGAAAGAGAGGGCTTGTTTGCACATTCTTTAGAGATTGAATATGGACTGAGTAATAGGTTTAGTATGGCATTATATCTTGACTTTGAACATCCAAGATATAGTGATGTAAGGTGGGTTGGCACAAAAGCGGTAATGGCGAGATATAGATTTTATGAAAAGGCATCTCGACCTGTGGATTTGGCACTTTACGCAGAATATAAAATTCCGAAAAAGAAATATAAAAATTCTGAAGAATTAGAATTGAAACTTATTGTCGAAAAAGATTTTGGCTTTCACACATTTGTAGCAAATCCAACTTTTGAAAAAAAGGTAAGTGGGCCTGATATAGATGAAGGAGCTGAATTCGCCTTTAATATCGGTTATTATTATAAAAAAAGTTTGATTATTCAACCAGGAATTGAATTTTACAGTAAAATGGGAGAACTTAGAGAAATGGCTCCTTTTAATGAACAAGAAAATTATGTTTTTCCAATTATCGATTTTTTCCTTGGAACTCATAAAAATATCAATTTGCATTTAGGTGTTGGTTTTGGATTAACTGACCCTTCCGACAACATAATTTTTAAAAGTATTATTTCTTATGGATTTTTTTAATAATCT
>CAZBIT010000149.1:0-6204 GCA_964491835.1 uncultured bacterium | reverse complement strand
TACGAAAAATTACAATTAAAAGTTAAAGAATTGGAGGGAAGAGATAAAATTCTCAGGTCGTTACTTACTATTAATAATTTCGAGGACACTTTGGATTTGATTTTGGATACGATTCTGGATTATGTCAATTTTGATAATATTGTAATATATATTTCTGATAAAGAACAAAAAATAATATATCCGAAAGCGGGTTATTTAATAAAAAATGGAAAAAGATTAAAATTAGGTAGGATGATTTCAAATTTTCTTACTATACCAATACAAAAGTTATCTTCTGATAAAAGTATATTAATTGTTGATGACTATCAAATTAATAGAGTCGAAGAGTATTCGTATTTCATTCCAATAAAGAAAGAAGATATTTACTTGGGAGCAATTTTTGTTGATAATTCAAAAACTAAACAGACAATTGAAAGCGATGATTTAAAAATTGTGGCGGGTTATGCGTCGTTAGCTGCTCTTGCTATTAACGATTATTTCGTAACAACCAATATACCTGACATTCAAGAAAAGTTAAATGAAATATTAAGAGAGTTTAAGTAAATATGATGACAAAAAAGTTTAAAAAGAAGGATATTGTTCTGAATGAAAAGGCGCCAAAGAAAAGCGAATTGGATGAAATGCCTTTTGAAAAGATGGATTTTGATATTGCCAAAAAAATAATATCGGATTATCTGGGGAAAGAAATACCCGCTGAAGAAATTAAATCTGAAAGTTTTGAGGAAGAAAAGTTTATTATTCTTGAGATTGATAATCTTCAAGATGGTCTAAAAAAGGCAAGCAATATTTTGGAAATTCTAATAGTCAAAATAAGATATAAAATAATTGAAAAATATTTTAAAGAAATAGATGGGAAATCAAAAGAATTTTTCCAGGTTGAATTTAGAGAGAAAGCCGCCCGAGGCAATTCTAAAATAAAAATTTCTGATGACAAACTTTCAGCGTATTTTTCTTTGGTTTATCCAGAACAACCCGATGGAAAAGAAACTACGTTTCAAGTATTAGTGGATTTAATCAAAAAGCAAAACATTAAATTTGGCATAAAATTTGACGAAATTGAAAAAATTATCTCTCAATTAAAAGAAAATTATGATGTTTTGAGTAATATTTTAATCGCACAGGGAAAACCACCATTTAAAGGTGAAGATAGTGTTTTTGAATTTTCAATATTTTCAAATATCGATGAGATAAACTATGTAAAAAATCAAAAAGTAGGACTTGATGAAATTTTCCTTAGTTCAAACCTGGATTTTATTAAAGAAAAATTTTACCCAGTAAGGATTGTTGAGAAAGGAGAATTAATAGCAGTTACATCTATTCCAAAGACAGGAGAAAAGGGAATCGATGTTCTTGGAAATGAAATAGAAGGCGTAAAAGGAAATTTGCTTTTTCAGGGAGGGAAAAACGTAAATGTCAAAATAGAAGATGAAAAAGTCAAATATTATTCAGAGGCATTTGGATATTTAGAATTTAATGATGGCAGTTTAGTTGTGCATTTTCCTATATGGGTATCAGAAGACAGTATAGAAGCATATTTTGTCAAACTTTCAGATGCATCAGAAAACATTAAGAATTTTAAGTCAGATGAATTAATCGAACAATTAAAGAAGATAAACGTAAAATTTGGGATAAAAGAAGATGTTATCAAAATGATTTCTGATGATTTGGAAAATGGAAATAATGAATTTGGATTAATATTGATTGCTGAAGGAGTTAGAGAAAAAAAGGGAGATAACGCAAAGATTGGACTATTTTTTGAGGACGAAAGGGCTCCTGGGAAAATATTAAAAGATGGTTCGATTGATTATAGAGAAATTAATTTGGTAAAAACTGTTAAAAAGAATCAGTTGATAGCGGTAAAGCATTTTGCAAAAGATGGAACAACCGGTATGGATTTAAGAGGTAATACGAAATACGCAGAAAAAGGTGAAGACAAAAAATTTATTCCAGTGAACAACGTAAAAATTGTATTAAAAGAGAATAAAGCATTATATTACTCAACGATTGAAGGATGCGTTACTTTAGTAGGTGATTCTGGTATAAGCGTAAATCAGATTTATAATGTAAGTGGAAACGTTGATTTTAATACTGGAAACATCGGTTTTAATGGGAGTGTTGATATAAAAGGTTTTGTCGGTTCCGGTTTTAAGGTTAAGGCGGAAGGGGATATTAATATAAAAGGTATAGTAAATCAGAGTGCGGAACTTATTGCAGGGGGTAATATCAATATAAATCAGGGAGTTGTTGGAAGAGGGGATACTAAATTAATAGCAAAGGGTTCCGTTTACGCTCAATATATACAAAATTCAATAGTAGAAGCAAAAGGTGACGTTATCGTGAAAGATTACATTATGAACAGTGTAGTGAAATCGGGTGGAAGTATTATAACTCCAGATAAAGGGAGCAAGGGAAAGTCAAAAGGTTTAATAATAGGTGGAGAACTCATCGCTAAAAAATCCGTTATGGCAAATTCCATCGGTTCTGAATATACTCAGAATACAAAGATTGTCGTTGGTGTGGATTATGAAAGTGATCAAAAATTTAAGGACTTTCAAAAATCGCTCGACTATTGTGAATCACAGATAACAAAGATAAAAGGAATATTAAAATTAGGTTTTCAAGATTTAAATACATTATTAGAAAGAGTAAAAAGATTACCGAAAGATAAACAAAAACCGTTTTTAGATAGTTTTAAAAAATTAAATGAAATTAATTTATTAAAAAATAAAATTCTTGAAAAACGCAGTGAACTTGTAAAGGAGAGCGATGCACTTTCCAAAAATGCGGTAATAACTGTGTATAATATACTTTATCCTCGAGTTTACATCCAAATCGGAGAAGCAAAATATCAAACTGAATCTCCTATTTCAAAAGCCAAAGTAAAACTGGGAAAAAATAGAAGAGAAGTGGAGTTCGAGAGTTTTTAAATTTTTTATCGGGAAATTTCTATTTTATGAAAAATATTTAAAAAAAATATTTTTTTTATCAAGCCCCTCTTTCTTAGATAACACTTCTGAAGCTAAAACGTATATAAGAACTAATCCAACTACATTAGTTATCCAATACCCGATTATCATAAATGCAAAAAGTTAAAATATCCTCCTAAAATTGTTAAATTATCTGATGTAAATTCTGTTTTTATTTTCACTTTTTGGGTGCCTCCATTTTTGTTATGTTTTGTATTTATAAACTATATTTAATATAACAAATTAGGGGCACTTTTTTTATTACTTTTTTTGCTCTATCGCAATTTTTGGATAATTGATATTATTATGTGTTTTAATTTATGGTTTAATTTAATGTTGCTTGAAATGATTATTTTTATTATTTTTTATAATATGAAAAGAAAATAAATTATGACGGGCAAGAAGATATAACTAATAAGTAAATTTAAAGGAATTTAAAAATGAAAAAATTGAGGGTGGGTGTTATTGGAGTTGGCCACTTAGGAAAGGCACATATTGCAAACTTTAAAGAGATTAAATTAGCGGAACTTGTGGGCGTTTTTGATATTGATAGTGAAAAAACGAAAAAAAATGCTTATGATTACAAGATTAAACCTTTTGATTCGTTTAAAAGTATGTTGAAAGAGATTGACGCTGTTAGTATAGTTGTTCCTACGTCATTTCATTATGAAATCGCAATTGGAGCCTTAAATGAAGGCAAACACATCTTTATTGAAAAACCAATAACCGCAACATTGTCAGAAGCAGAGAAATTAATTGAATTGGGTAATAAAAAAGGGCTTAAAATTCAAGTTGGACATATAGAGAGATTTAATCCTGCGTTTGTTTGTTTGAATAATTTCAAACTTCAACCTCATTTTATTGAATCTCATCGACTTGCGTTATTTAATCCAAGGGGGATGGATGTATCGGTAGTTTTAGACCTTATGATACATGATATTGATATAGTTCTTAGTTTGATAAAATCTCCGATTATGAGAATAGATGCAAATGGCGTCAATGTAATTAGTGATTCCATTGACATAGCAAATGCGCGAATTCAGTTTGAAAATGGTGCAGTTGCAAACATCACTGGAAGCAGAATATCCCAGAAAAATATGAGGAAGATGAGAATATTTCAAAAAAGTAATTATATTACAGTTGATTTTTTAAAAAAAGACACAGAGATTTATTCAATTTTTGATGAAAATGAAGAAATACCAGAAAATAATGCAATTTTAATACAGGAACCTGAATTTCAGGGGAAAAAGAAGAAAATATTTTTACAAAAACCACGTATATCTGATGAAAATGCTTTGAAAATGGAACTTGAAAGTTTTACTGAATCTGTTTTATATGACAAAGATGTTATAGTTGGTGCTTATGAAGGTAAAAAAGCACTTGAAACCGCATTACAAATTATGGATAAAATAAATAAAGGGAATTTTAAATAATAATTGGTTCATTCGATAATCAAATACAAAATCATTTTCCTTCGAAATTGTCTGTGATAATTTAAACCTTTACTCCCCCCTTAAGTTATTATTTTTTTAATATCTATTTTTTAAAGAAAAAGTCAATAAAGTTCGATAATTAAATGTAATATTTTTTTATAATTAGGCGATTTCATTAGGGGTGGTATCTAAAGGAACTGGAGTAGAAGTAATTATTTACAATATAAACAAATAATTATGAATAATTTCCCATTAGGAAAAATACATAAAAACCTGTTACCTGTATTATCTTTTTGTTTTATTTTTTTTTATGGTTCTTTTTTCTCAAAGACCTTATCAGCACCTGTCATTTCTTTAAGTCCGACCGAAGTTAATTTTGGTGTTGTTAGTGAAGAAGCAACATATTGGAACGGATTTTATATTCGTAACAGTGGTGACGAAAAATTGCATTTTGATTTATCAAGAACTTATCAGGTACAATTTTTTTATTTCCCACTTACTGATAGTGTATCTGTTGGTGATTCATTGTTTATTACTGTGGCTTTTCATCCAACTTTAAAAAAAAATTACATTGATACAATAGTAGTTTCAAGTGATGACCCAGTAACTCCTCAAATATCAATAGTAGTTTTAGGTAGGTATTCACAGCAGGAAATTTTTCTAAGTATAAATTTAAAGAATTTTGGTGATGTCTTGCTTGGAGATTCTTCGAGTTATCAATTGGGGATTTATAATCAAGGGAACATCCCATTAATAGTTTCAGATATACAGAGTTCAAATCCATCTTTTTATGTAAGTGAAGATAATTTTACAATAGATTCGATTTCTAATAAATATATAACTGTCATATTCAAACCTCTTCAGATGAAGGATTTTTATGACAGTTTAACTATAAGTAGTAATGATCCAAATAATCCAGTGGAAAAATTTATAATGACTGGAAGAGGTATTTGGCCAAATGTTGGTTTATTTAATAATACTGTTGATTTTAATGAAGTATCAATATCAGATACTGGGAAATTGTATTTGCCACTTTATAATAGTGGAAGTGCAGAACTTCTAATTGATACCATAACGGGTATTTCTGGTTCTGATACTTTGTATTTCGGATTGAGTAATACCTCTGAATCGATTAGTCCAAATGATAGTTCTTCGATATTAGTCAAGTTTACTCCTAAATCCGAAATTATGTATTACGATACTTTAATTGTAGATTTAAGCAGACCCGACACAAGTTTAAAGGTATATCTTCGCGGAAGAGGAATCCTTTCGAGATTGGCTCTAAGTGCCGATTCAATTAATTTTGGAGAAGTGTGGCTCAATCAAACTTCCACTTACAATTTAGTTATTCAAAATTTGGCTTCTGCTTCTGGAGGTCTTAAAATAAATCATATTTCATATGATAGTGCAAATATCTTTGAAGTTGATACAACGTCAAAAACAATCTCACCCGGAGAAAGTATTACTCTGCCAATAAAATTTACTCCAAAGACAAGATTGCAATACATCGATACGCTCAAGTTTACTTCCAATGATACAGGGAAAGCAAATGTTAGAATTATTCTTCGTGGTTTGGGAATTGCTCCTCTTGTAAGTTATAATCCTTCAAGTATTTGTAATTTTGATTCTGTAAATGTGGTTGGTCCTGCTAAATCTTGTTCACTTACTGTAATTAACAATGGAAATACAAAATTAACCATTGAGAGTATAATTCATCCTGCAATTCTGGATTCGATTTTTACGATTGGCATTTCTACGGGGGACACTGTTGGAAAAAGTTCATCAAGAGTTTTTTATATATATTT
>CAZBIT010000148.1:0-6217 GCA_964491835.1 uncultured bacterium | reverse complement strand
TTGACGAGAAAAAGATTGAGTTCACTCATCAAATAATTTCTGAAAAGGGGAAATTGTCTGAAGGAACGGAATATCTTTTAAGAACAAGAGATACTGTTGATGGTCTCATAGGCACAGTTAACGAATTAATTCATATTAAAAAAGAATATAAAAATGCCGTAATGTCGGCACTGAAACAAACTTCAAATTTTCTTGTATTTGATAGTAAAGAGAATGCGTTAAAAGCAATAAAGTTGATGTCTGAGAAAAAATGTGGGGGTGTTAACATCATACCACTTGATTGGATTAGTAATATAAATCTGAATCTTCGGAAAAATATTAATTTATCTAAGGACAAACTTATTGGATGGGCAGTTGATTTTATAAAATGTGATGAGAAAATAAAGAATCTGGCTGAATTTCTTTTATTTGATGTGTTAATAGTTAAGGATAATGTTTTTGAAAAAGAGTTTGAAAATGTGATTTCAGAAAATAAAATTAATCTCGTTGACCTTTCAGGTGTAATGATGGATAGGTTTGGATTCATACATACTGTTGGAAACGATGTCGATAGTGAAGTGAGTGAAAAGTTTTCTGAGATTGAAAAATTAAAAATAGAAATAGATAAGACAAGTAAAGATATAAAGGAATTAGAAAATTTAAAGAAGGATTACGTAAATCAGGTTGAGATTTTGTCCGAAAATTTGGGCTTGATTAGTTACGAAATTGCAAGTTCTGAGAAGAGATTAAGGGAAATTGAGAATGAAATATCTATTAGCGATTTTGAAGTTAAAAAGGATAAGGAACATCTGGCTAAAATGGAGAAAGAACGAAAGCAACTCGAGATATTTATAATTGATAAGGAGGCAATTGAAAAACAGAAATCGGAATTAAAAATAATAAAAGAAGAACAAATGAAACTTCTGGTAGAAATCGAAAAAACGAAACTTCAGGAAAACCAACTTGAGCAAAAAAGAAAAGAACTTGAAGGTATTGTTTATGACAAGAGTTTAAGGTTGATAAAGTTTCAGGAAGAATTTAAAGGTGTAGAGAGCGAGTTTGCAAGAAATGTTGAACTCGATAAAGAGTGCAGGAATAAGATAAATCTTGGAAAGGAATTAATAGAAAAACTAAATGAAGAGATAAAAGATTGTGTTGAGAAAGTAGATTTGAGTCAGAATAAGATTGATGAATTATTTAAATCTAAGTCGGAATTTGAAGAGAATGTCAATCAAATAAGAACCGTTCAAGCGGAACTTAAAAATGAATTGTTTGAAAAAGAAAAAAACTTGAAGGAAAAAAGATTTCAAAAGGAACGACGTGCTAATGATATTTTCAATTTTGAATTGGAATTATCAAAACAAGAACAGCAAGAGAAAACGTTGTTAGAAAAACTTGATGGGATAAGTATTGAAATTACGGAATCGGATAGAATGAATGGTGCGGAAATTGAAATCAAAAAAAGAGAAATTGAAGGGTTGACGAAAAAACTGGAATCTTTTGGTCCTGTAAATTTTACTGCTCTTAATGAATATCAAATTGAAAAGGAAAGATATGATAACCTTGTTAATCAAAGGAGCGATATCATAGAGGCGGAAAAAACGTTAATGGAAACAATTCATAAAATAAACAAGACTGCTTCTGAAAAATTTAAAGAAACGTTCGATAAAATAAGAGTGAATTTTAAAGATGTTTTTGTAAAGTTTTTTGAAAATGGTGAAGCAGACCTGATTCTATCTGATGAATCTGATTTGCTTGAATCTAAGATAACGGTTGTTTCAAAACCTTTTGGTAAAAAGCTTCAATCAATTTCGCTTCTCTCTGCTGGAGAAAAGGCACTAACTGCAATTGCTCTTCTTATGGCAATATATTTGGTGAAGCCGAGTCCATTTTGCATATTAGATGAAGTTGATGCCCCCCTTGATGACGCAAATATCGATAGATTCATAGATGTCATTAAACAATTCTCAAAAAATACGCAATTCATTCTTGTTACTCATAACAAAAAATCAATGGAATCAGCAAAGTATATTTATGGCATTACTATGGAAGAAAATGGAATCTCAAAGATTGTTTCTACCAAATTTAATTAATAAATTTGTGAGGGAACTATTTTAAGAGATATTTTGTATGTTAATTTCGTCAACTTATGTATGGGAGAAATGAAATTTAGGAGGTAAATATAAAATGCCTTTTGAATTAACAGACCAGAATTTTCAAAAGGAAGTATTGGAGTCGGAAACTCCAGTTTTAGTAGATTTTTGGGCAGAGTGGTGTTCTCCCTGCTTGATGCTCGCCCCGATTATTAAGGAAATAGATGAAGAATATAAGGGTAAATTAAAAGTGGGAAAATTGGATGTCGATAGAAATCCTGATACTGCAGTTAAATATGGTATAATGAGTATTCCTTCTCTTCTTTTATTTAAGAATGGTAAAGTGGAGACACAATTAATAGGTTATCAATCAAAAAAAAGTATTATTGAAAAGTTAAATGTGAAATAATATTATTAATTTCATTTACTTTATATTTTTTATAATAAATAAAATCTATAAAAAGAGAATTATACTATTGCAGTGGATTTATCGGGAGTAATGAAGCCGAATATCCCACTGAATGTTTTTTCTTCCCATTTTATGCAGTTTTCTACCGAATCCATAACCATCTTTGAATATTTCCTGCAACGCTGGTTATAATCCCCGTTTCTATAGAAGTGTTTGCAAGTTTTACAATTTTTAATTTTAATTATGTTCATTATGGTCTTCTTATTTTTAAATGTATCTATTTTATTATCGGAATTTTATTTTGTTAATATTAATATTTAGAAAATTAAAATTCTTTAAATATTAATCTGCAATTTTAATGCCAGAAATCAAAATTATTGTTTTATGCTATAAAAATTTTTATATTATTATATATTTAAGAAACAAAGAAATGAGAAAAAAATTGTTATACTTTTAAGTTATAAAAATGATTGACTTAAAAATATAGGAAAAATTTTACCACTTTGAAGAAAATTGTTCTTATGAAATTTAATTTAATTATTGGAAAAGAAATCACCCCTTTGCTGTGTGTTGGTCTTGTGACCAACACACAAATTTCTCTGTTGATGACAACACCAACAGAGAGCAATATATGATTTGTGGTAAAGAAATTTAAAATTTTTTTTTAAATTTGAAACTTTTTTTAAAAATATATTGTAAAAGTAAGTAAAAGAGGGAGTTATAGAGATATACCCTCTTGTGTTTCATCTTATCAAAATCATAACACATCATATATAACGTTAAAATATATGTTAGAATTACTTGAAAAAGTAAGCAAAGTTGTATCAGAATTTGGAA
This sequence comes from uncultured bacterium, assembly GCA_964491835.1. Lineage (GTDB taxonomy): Bacteria > SM23-31 > SM23-31 > JAUVVT01 > JAUVVT01 > CAZBIT01. The sequence continues at coordinate 2,899 of CAZBIT010000148.1, read as the reverse complement.
TAGGCGTAGTACTGATTGATAAGTACAGAAAGATTCGATGGGCAAATCAATCTATTTTGAAAAGTTATAATCTTGAAGATGGCTTGATAGGAAAGGAGTGTGGCGTTATTTTTAAAAATTTAAGTGCTTGTGGAAAAGTGCTGAATTCTGCCTTTTTATTGAATGAAATAGAAAGAGTTACAATACAATGTAATTTTTGTGATAATAATATCCGATATTGTAGAACTATATTTATTCCAGTAAGTGAGGGGAGTAATGAAGTTGAATATGTTATTGCTTTATTGTTAAATCTTTCCGAACAGGAAAGGTCTGCTTATGAAATTCTCGAACTGAATAAATTTCTTTCAAACGTTGTTCACAATTCTGCTGATGCCATTATAAGTTTAGACAGAGAGGGAAAGATTAAAAGTTGGAATAAGGGTGCAGAAACAATTTTTGAATATAAAAAGGATGAAGTTATTGGGAAAAAACTCGATTTTTTGCTCCCAAAAAATCTCATTGAAGAAAAAGAACTTGAATGGATTGAAGAAACCGTGTTAGACGATGATGCAATTGTTAATTATGAAGCAGAGAGAATTACAAAATCAGGGAAAAGGATTGTTGCGAATGTTACAAGAACGCTTTTAAGAGAAGAAAATAATGAAATAGTTGGCTACTCCGAAATAATTAAAGATATAACTGATAGAAAAAGAATAGAAGAAGAATTAAAAAACACGATTGAACAATTGTCGAAACTTAATGAGATTGCAGAGTTTATTCATGGAACGCACAATGAAAATGAAATTTTAAATCTAATGTTAACGGGTGTTACAGCCGGTGAAGGATTTAGATTCAATAGAGCATTTCTCTTTATTTATAATGAAGAAAAAATGATTCTTGAAGGGAGAAGTGCAATTGGTCCATCCAATCCAGAAGAGGCAGGAATAATATGGCACTCTTTAGGGAAAGCACATTCATTAAAGGATGTATTGAATATTTATAAAGATAATGTGGATAATACAGATATCGCTATTAAAAAAATAGTCAAAAATATAAAGATACCTATTTCAGATGTTAATAATATCTTAGTTAAATCTTTTAAAACGGCACAGCATTTTTTAATAGAAAAGGAAAGAACTACCGAACCTGGAGCCCTGAATCTTTTGCAAACACTTAATACAGACCATTTTATAGTTGTTCCACTTATCGGTAAATACAAGACGATTGGGGTTCTTGTAGTTGATTATGCTATTACTAAGAAAAAAATGCATGAGGAAGAAATAGGACTTTTACGATTATTTGCACATCAGTCAAGTTTGGCAATTGAAAATGCGAAACTTTATGAATCCCTTGAAGAAAAATTGCAACTTCTTAAAGAGACATACGATAATCTTGAAAAAAGTCAAGAAAAAGTAATGCATTACGAAAAATTGGCGACTATTGGACAGGTAACTGCTAAAATTGCTCATGAAATAAGAAATCCGCTTGTTTCAATCGGCGGGTTTGCAAATCTATTAAAGAAAAATTTGGAAAGGGGTAATATTGACTTTGAGAACGTCAATATTATAATTGATGAGGTTGCAAGGCTTGAAAAGATACTTTCTAATATCGTAAGTTTTACAAAACAAAAGCATATTTCTGAGAAAAAATTTGGAAATATCAATGAAACAATGGAAAAGACCATTAAGATTATGGCAGGAGAGTTTAGTTCTAACAATATATTAGTTGAAAAATTGCTTTCCACTGATGTTCCAAAACTTTATTATGATGAATGGGAAATTTCACAGGTATTCATTAACTTGTTTAGAAATGCTATTCATGCGATGAATTCAAAAGGAACTTTATTTTTAAGCAGTTATGTATATTATGATACCGTTAAAATTGAAATTGAGGACACTGGGAGTGGTATACCAGAAGATATGTTCGAAAACATATTTGACCCATTCTTCACCACAAAATCTTATGGCATGGGTCTTGGTCTTTCCATATGCAAACAAATTTTATCCGACCATAACTGTAATATTGACATTAAAAGTGAATTGAATAAGGGAACTACTTTTACTATTAGTTTTCCAATAGAGAAAACTATTAATTAGGGAAAAAATCAATTTTTTAAATAAATATGGAGGTAAAAGTGCAAAAAATATTAATAGTTGAAGATGAAAAAAATCTTCGCTCTCTTTATGAAATTGAATTTACAGAAGAAGGATATAATGTTTTTCTTGCATCAAATGGAAAAGAAGCATTAGAGATATTTGATAAAGAGGAACCTGACTTAATAATAATGGACATTAAAATGCCAAATATAGATGGAATTGAAGTTATGAAAAAGATGCTTGCGAAAAATAAAGATATTCCTATCATCATAAATTCCGCATATTCGAGTTATATGGATGATTTTATGAGCTGGGCTGCAAAAGCATATATTATTAAATCTTCTGACTTATCCGAATTAAAATCAAAAGTAAAAGAATATCTCACACAATAAAAAATCAATTTCTTGAAATTTTAAATTTAAAAGACATTTAAATTAATATTGTATTATTTTTTCATACTATTTATAAAATAAAGAAAATGGTTAGTAATTTTAGATAAACGTATTTTTGGCAATTTTTGATATTTTGTGAAACGGGTGAAAGTATTAAAAATAATAACCGATAATAATAATGATTGTGAAATAAATAATTTTTTTTAGTAATTTACTTTTTAAAAAATTTGGGAGAAAAAATAAAAAATTATTGGAAATATAAAAAAAATATTGACATAGTTAGAAAAAATTATTAAATTATGTAAAAGTGTAAAATTTCATAATAAGTTAAAAAATTTTTGTCATATTATTCTTTAAGATAATTCAATTGCAAGTTACGTTTATTAATCTTATGAATAATTGAGTTCAGTGAAACCTTATAAAATCCAGAAA
>CAZBIT010000147.1:0-6267 GCA_964491835.1 uncultured bacterium | reverse complement strand
TTACGGAATTTACATCAGGATTGCTCATTTCTAATGGATTTAAAAAAGGCCCTTTCGCCTGTTCAATAAGATCAACAACTCGTCCATCCCAAAAAAGACCTCCTACATACGACTTTTTTTCTTTATCATAGTGAAAATTGGGAATAAAAATTGCATATGCTGCTGTCAGGTCATTTCTACTTCCAAATCTGTCTTTATGAACTCCCTGGGAAACAGGAATAGAATAATTTGGATTAACAAATGCTGTTTCTGGAGAATGACATGAAGCACAGGACATCCCTACCGGCGTTGATAGATTATCATCGAAGAATATCTTCTTTCCAAGTTTTTGTTTAGGTGTTAATTTTGATTCAGTATATAATAATTCTTTACTTTTTAATTTTAATGAATCTTGCTTTTTACCACAGTTCAGAGCTATTATAATCAAACCAATAAAGATAAATATAGAAATATGAAGATTGTATTTCATCTTTTTTCTCCATTTTTTGTCATATTTTTATGATTTTTATAAAAATAAAATTTCTTGATTATAAAGTCAATAGAAGAAATCATTTTTTAAGATTTTTCAAAACTTACAAACTTATAAATTATATATTTATTTACTATAATAATTTACTAACATTATATCAAAAAACTTTTAAAATGCCAAATAAATTCATCTGAACAATTAGAAGATAAAAATCTATTAAATCCTTTTTACTTATAAACGTTATACATTTTCCATTTAAAAATAGATTATTTTTATTATATTATTATATTTGTTATAGAAATTTGGAACATTTTTAGAAGAAATGTTTTAAACAAACAATAAATGTCTGCAAGTTTTGCTAATAAACCTAAAGATGAGCAACCGAAAAAAATCGTGGGCAATATCAATTTCCATCCATATCATCTTTTGTTTTATATTATTTTCTATAAAGATACAATACATAAAGAAAATAGAAAAAAACCCACTCGAATTTACATATATATCTCCACAAGTAGAAGAATTAAAAAAAGAATTTGAAAAAAAAGGAAAAATTTCTCCAAAAAAAACGACACCAAAAATAACTGGAACCACTTTACCAGAAATAAGTGGAATCATTCTGCCAGAAAGAAGAATACCAAAATACGTTCCAAAAGAATTAACTCCACTCTTGATTACACCAATGGATTCAATAAGATTATGGGAAAAAGGCATAAGAAGATATTTTAAAGAAAAAGAAATAATTCCATTTGCTGGAAATAAATATGAATTTCTCGAATATAACCATAATGAAAAGTATAAAAAAGCACTTGAACAAGATTCATTAAAGATGCTTGAAAAAATTCTAACTGCTAATCTTGAGAAAATCGTTTTAAGCGGAGATGAACTAAAAAATCTACCAATGTTTCCAAATCCCGCGGATGAATGGTTATTTAGAAAACAGGGTGGTTCTAAGGTTTTACCTATTTTGCCTTTGATCTCGGAAGGAATAAAATTAGCACAAACTGCTTTAAAAAAAATATTCTTCGACGAAAATCCTGCTCATGTAAATCTATTTTTAAATGACATTGAAATTCAAATCCTTAACATAATTTGGTTAAAGAGAGTAGTAACACCGACATCATTATATAATAGTTTACCAGGTACATTAAATCTGAAACTTTCAAGTGTTGCAAACATACTTGTAGAATTGGAATCTAAAAAGATACTCATTTCAAAAAAAGGATTTAAAGAATATCTTTACACTCCAGTTGTAAGTAAAAAAGACGTTTTTGAATACTATATAAGAAATTTGATAGAACTTGAAGAATCGGAAAGAAAAAATTTACCTATTAGAAAAGACCTTAAAGATTCAATATTAGATAAAATTAAATTATTGAATTTGGCAGATGATTGAATTTAAAGCATTTTACGATTATATATACATACTTCCTGAAATAACGGTTACCGCAGTGCCAGTTATAGACAAAGAATCTATTTTATTGTCTTTTTCTAAAACAAATACTTCAACTCTTCCTGGCCGTTTCAAACAATCACCTTGCTCACCTATATAAGAATATTTACCATCTCTACCTTCGATGAGTTTGTTTTTAACCATATAAACCCCCACTTCACCTTGTGAGGAACCTGTTACAGGGTCTTCATTAACTCCAACATAAGGGGCAAAACATCTCAAATGCAACTTAGAATTAGTGTCGATAGTTTCAAGTGAAAGAAGGGTGAACATTTCTATATTACTTTTTTCACCTAATTTAATCATACCCGAATAATCCGGATTAACATTAAAAAGACAATCTAATCCTCTAACTGGGATAACTATATTCCATCCACTTGACATTATAGGTAATGAACTATCAAATATATCTGATTTGAAAATGTTTTTCAAAATAGCCATATCAATATTGGATTTCGAGAATTCTGGTATTGGAATGAAAAATGAAACTTTTATTTGGTCTTTCTCCATAACCTTAACAATAACGTCCAAAATTCCTTTTTTTGTCTGAACTTTGAACTTATAGGTTCCTATTTTTTCCATACCATACTTTTTTTCTTCTGCAAGGGTATAAAATCCAGCAATAGTTGCATGACCACAAAGTTCTACCTCAGTTTTTGGAGTAAACCATCTAATCGACAGGTCTGCTTTAGGAGAAGTTGGCGGAAAGAAAAAAACCGTTTCTGAAACAGACATTTCTCTTGCAATACTCAACATTTGTTCCTCAGTAAGCCCACTTGCAACTGCAACTACTCCTGCAGGATTACCACAAAATGGAATCTTTGTAAATGCATCGACCTGTTTTATTTTAACTCTCTTCATTTATGCTTACAATTTAAGTTCAATAAATCAAAGAAAAAATAACTATTGATTTTTTTAAATAGATACATTAAATTTTAAAGACAATTTAATAAAAATTATCTAAAATTCAAAATTTTTTTACAAAAATTAAAATTAGAGGTATGTAATGGGTTTGATGAATTCGATGCGGGACAAGATGCATATTATACTCATAATACTTGTCTTTGCGTTTGTTGGCACAATAGTTTTTGATTGGGGAATGAATTATGTTGGACGAAGAGGAATTGTAGGAGCACGCCAAGGAATTATTGGAAGTGTTAACGGAAAAAATATTTCATATGAATATTTTACCCAGCAACTTCAGCAAGAATATTTACGTATAAGGGAATTAACCGGTAGTGAACCCGATATAGCAAGAATGAAAGAAGCCCGAGATGATGTATGGGAAAGAATCATTAATCAAATATTAATCGAAAAGGAAATCGAGAAAAATAATATATCCGTAACCGATAAAGAAATCGTATACATTATAAAAAACAGCCCTCCAGAATTTCTTAAAAGCCATCCACAATTCCTTACAGATGAAAAATTTGACATAAAAAAATATCAAGATGCCATTAATAATCCAAAGGTTGATTGGTCAGAAATAGAAAATTTTGTGAGGTTATCACAACCATCAAGAAAAATTCAAAATATTATCAGTTCTACAATAAGAGTCTCATCAAAAGAGGTTGAAAAACAAATATTTTTATTGGAAACAAAAGTAAATACCAAATATACATTAAGTCGTCCTGAAGATTTTGCTAACGTTGAAATTACTATACCAGATAAGGAAATCAATGAATACTACAATTTGCATAAGCAAGATTTTATGGAAAATGAAATGAGCAAACTAAAATACGTATCATTCAGCACAAATGTTACGAAACAAGACACCATTACCGCAATTAGCGAAGCAAAAAACCTAAAAGAAAGAATTGAATCTGGTGAGAACTTTGCAGAGTTAGCAAAAGAATATTCACAAGACCCTTCATCTGAAAATGGTGGTGAACTCGGTTGGTTTACTAAAGGAGATATGATTAAAGCATTCGAAGATGCGGCTTTCTCTGCAAAAAAAGGCGAACTTGTTGGACCCATTGAAACTAATAATGGTTTACACATTATAAAAATACTTGATAAGAAAATGAACAAAAAAGGTGAACCCGATTCAGTAAAAGCAAGTCACATCCTTTTGAAAATTGTACCCTCTCTTGAAACTGTAAACAATGCGAAATATAAATCAAATGACTTTGCAGAAGAAGCTAAATCAAATGGCTTTGAAGAAACGGCAAATAAAAATAAACTTGAAATTAATGAAACTCAATATTTCCCAAATAATGGTTTCATTCCAGGAATAGGAATAATTTATGAAGTTTCAGAGTTTGCCTCACGAGCAAAGGTCAATGACGTCAGTGAACCAATTAAAACTGACGAAGGATACTATGTATTTAAATTAATTGAAAAACTTCCAGAGAAGATTAAACCGTTAAATGAAGCAAGAAATACTATTGAGAATATTTTAAAAAGAGAAGAGAGAATGAAACTCGCTGAACAAAAAATCAACAAAATATATAGTAATGTTAAATCAGGAAGACCATTTGAAGAAGCCGCAAAAGAAGAATCGATGGAAATTATGGATACAGGCAATTTTGGATTCTATGATTATATCACTGGGGTAGGAAATGAAACTAAATTCTCAGGCGCAGCTTTGAAACTAAATCCAGGGGAAGTTTCCCAACCTATTCAAACTATTAAAGGATGGTATATAATTCAGTCAATAGAAAAATCAAAAGCCGATACTTCTAATGTAAACGTTAACAAAAATTACATATATATGAATCTTCTCGAAGGTAAAAGACAACTTGTTTATACTGCCTGGCTTGAATATTTGAAAAATAAGGCAAAAATCAAAGATTATAGAGATAGATACTTTTAAGATTTAGATAAATTTATTTTTTCAATAATTTTTTGTTTTAATTTTTTATTCATATTTTGCTGTGAATAGCAATATATACATCCCGATTGATTTTTATAACAAGTAGTAAATCCTCCTGAATATCCAATATCGTAACTATACGTGCAAAAGCAGTTTGGTCTTTGACCTCCAGTAACTTTGTTGTGAAGACGTACATCAGCAAAACTCGTATCATTTCCAAATCTTCTATTCTTTATTTCATTAAATAACTTTCCATCTATACATCCTTGTCTCGAAACAAATTCTGATATATAAGGATTACAGCAAATACTGAAAAAAGAATCATATTTTTTACAAATTTGCTCCATCTTTTGTATAAAATCAGTTGATTCTCTTTCACTTGGTTTAACAATATTTAGCCCTAATCCTTCAATTCTTTTTTTAACTTGAGGATAATTCACAAAATCAACTTCTGACGTTGTATAATTCTTTATCCCAATCGAAGAAAAGCAACTTACAATTTCTTCAAAAAGTTCGGATTTCATATTCGTAATTTCATAACCATTTGGCGTGATTATTTTTAAATAAGGGTCATATCTAAGTTTTACAGATTCTGGGAAAATTAAATTCGTTTCAAGAATCTTTTTTATAATTGAAAAAACTTCTTGATAATAAGGTATATCGTATTCTATAAAAGAACCTCCAAATCCTGTTACAGTCAATTGCAAATATATTAAACCATTGTAATTTCTAACATAATCATTCAATATTTCGTTTAAAGATTTATTATAAAGGATATTACGTGGTGATTTTGTCCATAAAACAAGAGTATGTATATCTTCCAAAGAAAGTCGAAAACTTCTTCCAGCAAAAGATAATCTGCAATCACTCTCTCCTTTTAATATAGAAGTTAATTTATCTGGAGAATGCCGAATAATGTCTTTTGTTCTCGATGCACTTATTACCATATTAATTATTTAATCAAAATTTCCCTATTTTAGAAATAACATTGTTTTTTTATCATAATTTTAGATTTAATATAATAAGTGAGATTATAAATTTCAAAAAATATTATAGACCTTGCAAAATTGATGTCTTATTTATAAGCGAAAATGAAGGTATATATTTATATAAATGCCCGTAATACTTGAAAATATAAATGCCCCTTAATAAAGGGGCATCTATTTAAAAGGCAACCTTTTTCAGATTTTATTTATATACTTTTTTATTTTTTCATTATTTTTTCAGCAACTTGAGAATACAATTTTTTCAATACTTCATCAGGTAGGTCTAAACCATAAGCCATCCATAAGAAACCACTACCATCAACTGGTTTAAAATATTCATCATCAGTTTGTAAAATGCGAAATGTTCCTATATACATATCTTTCTTAACACCAAGGTCCGTTCCGTATGTCAATCTATCCTGATATTTAATAAAGAATTTCTTTGCAAATCTTGGCTGTCTTGCAATATCACGGAATCTTGCCGAAATGTCTGCATAGGCATTCGGATATTTATCAAAAACTTTTCCCAAAGATTCAAGGTCATGTT
>CAZBIT010000146.1:0-6303 GCA_964491835.1 uncultured bacterium | reverse complement strand
TTTAGCTCCCTCATTCCCCGCATCATTTAACGAATTTAAACCGAGACAAATAGTTACAGCACTTAAAAAATTGGGATTTGAACAAGTGATAGAGGTCGCTTTTGGTGCAGATATAATTAGTAAAGAATATAGTAAACTTTTTAAACAGAATAATATGTGGGTTATAATATCCACCCCCTGCCCTGCTATTGTAAATTTTATTGAAAAATATCATCCTTCCCTTATTCCTTTTCTCGCACCAATAGTATCTCCAATGATGGCAATCGGCAGAATAATTAAATATAAATATGCACCCGATGCGAATGTTGTCTTTATAGGTCCCTGTATTGCAAAAAAGAAAGAAAAAGTCGACCCCAAACTTCAAGAAATTATTGACGAAGTCCTTACCTTTCAAGAGATAAAAGAAATGTTTAAAGAACAAAATATTAATCCTTTAGAACTTGATGAAACTGATTTTGATGGTCCACATCCGAATATTGGCAGAATTTTTCCAGTTTCAGGGGGATTATTAAAAACCGCCGCTATAGAATCGGACATTCTTGAAAATGACATCATTGTTACAGAGGGTAAGGATAGGACACTTGAAATTATTAATGGAACTGAGGAAGGAAAAGTAGAAGCAAAATTCCTTGATATTCTTTTTTGTGAAGGATGTATTAATGGCCCTGTTATGGATAATGATCTTTCCGTTTTCATACGGAAAGATATAATTTCGAACTATGTTAGAAGCGAATCTGAAATATTAGATAAAGATAAATACATTGCTGATATAGAAGAATATAGTTCAGTAGATTTACGAAGAACATTTACAATTGAAAATGTAGAACTTCCAAAACCCACAAAAGAGGAAATAGAAGAAATTTTGAAAAAAATTAACAAATTCAAAAAGGAAGATGAACTTAACTGTGGTTCCTGTGGATATAACACTTGCAGAGAAAAAGCGGTTGCTGTATATCAAGGACTTGCTGAAATTGAGATGTGTCTGCCCTATCTGATAGACCAGCTTCAGAAAATGAACCGTGAATTGATACAGGCACAGGAACGCATTATTATGGCAGCAAAACTCGCATCTATGGGTGAACTTGCCGCTGGTGTTGCTCATGAAATTAATAATCCTCTTTCAGGTATATTAACATACCTCAAACTTATGGAAAAAAAGTTTTCTGAGACATCTATTGAATCATTGGACTTGTCAAAACTTTTGAAATATGTTAAAACAATGGAATCAGAGACAGCACGGTGTTCTGAAATTGTTAAAAACCTTTTAGAGTTTGCCAGACCTACAGAAGCAGAGAGAGAATTAACAAGTTTAGAAGATATTATTAGAAAAACTCTATTGCTTGTTAAACATCAAATTCAACTCCAAGGCATAGAAATCATCGAAGAATATCAACCATATCTCCCGAAAATTACGGCTGATGCAAAACAGATTCAACAAGTATTTTTGAACCTTTTTATTAATTCTGCGCAAGCAATGTCTAATGGGGGAAAACTATTTATAAAGGTTAAGACCGATAATAACAAACATATAATAGCAGAAGTAACTGACACTGGCTGTGGAATACCAAAAGAAAACATTAATAAAGTATTCGACCCATTTTTTACGACCAAATTAGATAAAAAAGGGACAGGACTTGGCTTATCTGTCGTTTATAGTATTATTCAAAGACATAATGGAAATATCGAAGTTACAAGTAAGGTTGGAGAAGGCACAACTTTCACAATTAAATTCCCAATAAACGACAATAAAGAAAGTTAAAATATAGGTAATGTCAAAAGTTCTATGAAAAAGAGTATAAAATATGAAACCACAGAGAAATACTCTGTGTTCTCTGTGGTTAAATTTTGACAATACCAAAATATAAAAAAGGAGCAGAAATGCCTGAAAAACCTAAGATACTTATAGTCGACGATGAATTAATTATGCGAGATTCCTTAACTGCTTGGTTAGAAGAGGACAACTTTGAACCTATTACCGCCGAAAGTGGTATGCAGGCAGTTGAACTGCTCGAAAAAAGTAAACCAGATGTAATCCTTCTCGATATTAAAATGCCTGGTATGGATGGTATTACTCTGTTGAAAAAAATCAAAGAAAAATATGAAGATATACCGGTAATTATGATAACAGCATACGCAACCGTTGATAGTGCGGTGGAATCGATGAAACAGGGCGCTTACGATTACATTATGAAACCTTTTCCACCTGAAAAAATAAGTTATTTGTTGAGAAGAATAGTTGACCATCAAAGATTAATTAAGGAAAACATTAGATTCAAAAGAGAGAGAAAAACTTTTTTACATATTGCAATAGGTGTAGTTGTCAACATTATCATTCTTTTAGTTATTTTTTATTTTATATTAAAATAACATTAATGAAAAATTTGTTTTTGTGAAATTTTAGTTTACTGTATATATTTTTTATGAATAAACTTATTGAAAAAGCATATAAAGAAGAAAAATTCAATATAGAGGAAATAATTGAACTTCTTTCATTTGGAGATGACGACACTCAAGAATTATTTGATTCTGCTGACTATATAAGAAGAAAATATGTTGGTGACGAAATACATTTAAGAGGTCTAATTGAATTTTCAAATTTTTGTGAGAGAAATTGTTACTATTGCGGTTTAAGAAAAGATAACAAAAAGTTATCGCGTTATAGGCTTACCCCTCAAGAAATTATTAATTATTCTGTAAAATGTGAAGAATTGGGTTACAGAACAGTTGTTCTCCAATCCGGAGAAGATTCTTATTATACTGTGGAAATCCTTTCCAATATAATAAAAGAGATAAAGCAAAAAACAAATCTTGCTGTGACACTTTGCATTGGAGAAAGAAACAAATATGAATATAAACGACTATTTGATGCTGGAGCAGATAGGTATCTATTAAAATTTGAAACATCCGACCCAGTATTATATTATAAATTACATCCAGACCTTCTGTATGAGAACCGTAGAAAAAAAATTCTCGAACTAAAAGAAATCGGTTACCAGATTGGTTCTGGAATAATTGTAGGATTGCCAGGACAGACTATTAATAGTATCGCACAAGATATAATATGGTTTGACGAACTTGAACTTGATATGATTGCTATCGGTCCATACGTTCACCATCAGGAAACACCGCTCGAAAACATTAAATTCAAGGATTTATCTCTTGTTTTAAAGATTATTGCAATTACAAGGATAATGACAAAAGATACGTTAATACCTGCCACAACAGCCATCTCAACATTGGATATTTTTAATGGAAGAAGACGAGCCCTTGAAGTAGGTGCAAATGTAATTATGCCTAATGTGATTCCCCCCCATCTAAGAGAGAAATATCAAATTTATCCAAAAAATAAAATATTATTACAGGAACCAGAATCTCAAAAAAAAGAAATCGAAACAATGATTACATATATTGGGAGAATGATTGCAAAAAGTCGTGGCGATTCTTATAAAAGATATCCATTATATAAAAATATGATTCCACAAGAAGTGTCTTAATTCTATAATTTTAAAATAAAAAAAGTGAAAGTATTAAACTTTCACTTTTTTATTTAATTAACGGTAATTATTTATAAATATTAATGTACTATTTCATTTCATAACCTTCGGGGAAGTGTTTTAAAACGACTTTTTCAACCTTTTTTGGTGCAAGACCTAAAGCAACAGCAACCCCATATAGTAAAGCTTCAGGTTTTGGTGGGCAACCTGGTATGTAATAATTGACAGGAATTATTTGGTCTATGCCACCATAAGAACTATAAGCATCATAAAACACACATCCACCTGTAGGACAAGAACCAATTGCAAATACCAGTTTGGGGTCAGGAACTGCTTCGTATAATCTTATTAAACTTGGTGCAACTTGCCTGGTTACAGGTCCACTAACTAAAAGCACGTCAGCATGTCGCGGTGATGCAACAAGTTTTATTCCAAACCTTTCTGCATCATAATATGGTGTTAAAATATTTATCACTTCTATATCACATCCATTACAAGCACCGGTATTTGTATGATAAACCCACAATGATTTAGGAAATATCTTTTTGCATAATTTTGCCAACATTTTTTATCTCCAAAAATTTATCTAAAAAATTCTAAACTTTACCAGCCCAGATAGCTAAAATAGCCCTTGTTGCTTTATCGAGGATTGGATGAATTACCTGAGGGAAAATACCGATTACTATACAAAGGATAGCTAAAATAATTATGCTAAACCCCATTAAAAATGGGACTTCCTTAACTTCTCCAGGATTGGTTATAACAATTTCCTCTATTGGTTTTCTCCAGAAAATTCTATATAAAGCCCATACCATACAAGCAAGGGTTAAAATGCTGGTAAAAACTGAAATAATCAATGCCCAATATAATTCTTGCTTTCCTAAAGCAAGAAAAATAGTAAATTTGCTAAAAAATCCATTAAATGGAGGCATTCCACTTATTGAAAGTGCTCCAACAATGAAACAAAATGCAGTTATGGGCATTTTGGAAGCAAGTCCACCAAGTTTGCTTATACTTCTAACTCCATTTGTGGCGTACATAATAGCACCCACGCATAAAAATAAAAGTGTTTTTACAATTGTATGATTGATAACATGAAACAAACCACCATATATTCCAAGATATGTTCCAAGACCTAATCCTTCACATACATAACTTATTTGACTAACACTTGAAAATGCAAGCATTCTTTTTAAGTCATCCTGTACAATAGCCATCAATATTCCTATAAGCATACTAATTGAAGCAAGAATTGCAATAAATACTACTATTGCATGATAATGAGGTGAAAATATAGTAACAGTTCTTGCAAGTGCATATGCTCCTACATTAATAATTATCCCGGATAAAACTGCACTAATTGGAGTTGGTGCTTCTGCATGTGCATCTGGGAGCCAGGCATGAAATGGAACAAGTCCTGCTTTTGTTCCAAATCCTGCAATCATAAGCACAACTGCAAAAAGTGCTATATTCCTTGGAATTAAAGGTGCTATTTTTCCGACTTCTGTTAATAAGAGTGCGTTAGCTCCTTGGGGCAAATGAGGAACAGCGGAAGCAAATATTAAAACAATTCCAAATAATGACATAGTTATTCCTGTTACAACGAGAAGAACATACTTAAAACCAGCTTCAAGTGAAGCCTTTTTTCTATAAAAAGCGACGAGAAGTGCAGTAGATAATGTTGTTCCTTCCATCGCTACATACAACATTACCATATGATTTGTTGTCACGGTCCACATCATTGTCCCTGAAAAAAGAAGTACTAATGAATAATACAGTGTTACCCTATTATCACTAATCGTTCCATTCTCTCTTTCTTTATTCACATACTTTATTGAATATATCATAATAATCATTATCATTACACATGCAAGGATTATCATAAACGCAGATAATCCATCAACAAAAAGTGCATTATTAGCTGCAGTAAGTATTTCTCCTTTTAATACCCTTGAAACTATAATAATACCCAATATTAATTTTATTCCCTGGAATGTTAATGCAGTTATTTCCCTAATGTATTTAAAAGGTAAGTCTTTCAAAATAAATACAAAAAAGATTCCAATAATTGGTGTAATGATAATTATTATAGGCAATAAAGATTCTGTCATTGAAATACCTTATTTTTAAAGTTAAGATCCTAATTAAATTATTTAAAATTATAATTAGATTAAATACTTAATATTTTAATTCAGATAATTTTGATGTATCTGTTGTCCCAAATACTTCATATATAGTTTTGCTGATATATAATAAAATGAACACGATTGCTGTAATATTAGTTAAAATTCCAATCATTGTTGTTTCGGATAAATTTGGGACTAAACATAAAAGTGTTAGGTGCACACCATTTTCAAGCAATGCAAGACCAATCACAGTTTTAACAGCATCTCTTCTTGAAATCAATGTATATAATCCCAAACTAAAAACCGTAAATGCTGAAGCCAAAAGTGAACGTATCGGTTCTTGTGTTGCTACTTCTGTCGGCGCAAGAAAATTAATCATTACTTGAAATAGTTTGAAGCAACTGATTATGAGAACCCCAATTATAAAAATGGATGCCATAAAACCAATAAACGGTCGGTATTCAATTAAAGGCACTCTTTTAATGTAATGTAATAATAATAAGGGAATAATAATAACTTTTGTTATAAAACATGTTAGCCCCCAAAGATAAAGAGTAGAATTTTTTGATAGATAGGCATAGGAAACTATTATTGAAAAAAGAAAGATTGAATGAATGAAATAAAAAAATGTAGCAGTTCTCAGATTTCTTGATTCAACTGCAAGTAATGAAACTAATAATAAT
>CAZBIT010000145.1:0-6396 GCA_964491835.1 uncultured bacterium | reverse complement strand
AATGGTATTAATTTCCATTTACTTTTGTATTGACTAATTGTAATTTTTTTTATAACTTATAAATGGTTAAATTAAAATATTTAAAAATGTCTAAAATAAGAATTATATTATTAATTTTATTTTTCCCCTTTCTGATTAACTCATTTATTGTATATGCTCAAGAGAATCCCTTACTGATAATAATTCTTGACTGTTCGAGAAGTATGTCGGGTGACATTTCTGGCAAAAATAAATTTGAAACTGCAAAAAAGATTATCGAAGACGTTTTGAGCCAGGTAAAAGATTTCGATTTTGGTTTAATCACGCTTGGCAAAAACGAAACCAATAATCCTAATGACATAGAATTAACCGTAGTTCCTATTCCAAATAATAGGGGCAAAATCCTTGCCGAATTGTCAAAAATCAAACCAAAAGGATTAAGTCCAATAGGTGAAGCACTTCTTTTTGCCGAAAAGGTTTTAAAAAAGGGGCTTAGAAGCTACATTTTGTTAATATCAGATGGCATTGATAATTGTGATGGCAAACCACTTATTCCAGTAAAAAACTTAATTCAAAATAAAGAGGTTCTTAAAATCTATACTATTGGATTTGATACTACACAATCAAACATTATTTTACTCCAAAATATTGCAAAAGCTGGAAATGGCTCTTATTACCATTTCAATAATTACAAAGAACTCTATCAATCTCTTACTAAAACAATTTCAACATCAAGCGAAGAAGAACTTGAACAAATTTCAGAAAAAACAATAGGTAATATATCATATAAGTGTTTTTTGGAGAAGGAGGGTGGTTTCCCCGCTTACGGAGCCAAAATTGACATAATTGATAAAAATGGAGAAACAATTAAATCACAATACCAATGGAAAGGTATAATAGAAGATATTTCACCAGGTAAATATACAATTTCTGCAAAACATATCGACTCTACACAGAAAATAGAAATCACGGTTCTTCCGGAACAGATAATAAATCAAACGTTTATTTTTAATTCAGAAACCGGCAGTATCTCTTACAGAAATTTTATTAAAGGTTCAAGGGAAAACATGGCTTTTGGAACAATAACGAAAATCGTTCATAATAATGGTGAAACTGTTTACACAGGAAATAAGTGGGAAGGAACTATAGAGCACCTTCCTATAAGTGAATACAAAATTATTTCACGAAATTCCGGCATTACACTTTCGAAAGATTTTACCATTAAGGCAAAAGAGAAAACAGACATAATATTTGAATTTCCACTTGAAACCGGGCAGATTTCATACCAGTGCTTTTTAGATTCAGCAATGCAAAAACCCGCATACGGAATAGATTTTAAAATTTTTAGAGTTCCCACCGATGAAATTGTTCATCGCGACAATACAAGATGGCGTGGCATAACAAAAATGATGCCCGTTGGTAATTACATTGTTTCGGGAACTCTTCTTGGAAAAGTCGTTAATCAGGAAGTCAGAGTATCCCCTAAATCTACTGAATTTTTTAATCTAATCTTCAACATTAAACAAGTTAGGCTCACTTACGAATGTTACCGCAATTCAAATAATGACCCTGCAAACGGAGCAGAAGTTTCAGTTATTGATGCGGGGGGTAATAAAATTGAAAAAGCTGTGGGCTGGAGAGGAAGTTTTAATTTACCTGTTGGAAATTATGATTTAACCATTTCTTATCAGAACATCACCAAAAAGCAAAGAGTTACTCTATTGCCAAGTATGAGCGATGTATATCCCATCAAAATTTATCTTAGCCAATAATTTACTAAGGCGGAGTTGGTCTTACAACGGTAATATCTTCAAACATTCTATCTCTTAAATTTTCTGCCCACTGCCCTAAAAGTTTTTCTTGTAGAACGTCTCTTTCAACAGTAGATAATTGCTTAGTTTTATCTTCTGGGGACGATGGGAAAAATGATACTCCCCTTCTGAAACTATATCTTGCAGGAATGATATCAACAAATACTAATGAACCTTCTGCAACATCAATGAGATTTATTGCAACTTGTACAGACATTTCCGTTTTAGGGAAACTAATGAAGTATGGAATATAAAATCCCTTTTCACGATTTATCTGGAAATCAATAACATCTCCCGTTGCAATATAATCAACTCCAAGTTGCTTTCCCACACGTTGGGCATCGGATATCTCAATTTTTTCTTTAATATTCAAACCGAAATTCTCAACAAACCTATCAACTTCGACCTGGTCTGCAATTTTAAAATACTCATTATAATCAAAAACCGATTTGAACCCTTCAGTCAATTTTTTTCCAATAGAAAATTTATCACCTGTTTTAAAATCAATAACTGCAATCGACGTAACTTGTGATAGATATTGGAAGATTTTTTTAGTGTGGGTTTGGTTAAAATTCATTCTTGATATTAATTCATCTCTTTGAGCAAAATTTACTTCTCTAAAAACTACTCCATCCTCTTTTTCAACAAAGTTAATAACATATTCTCCAATACGTTTTCCTGTTTCTTGATTCGTAAGAAGATAATAAAAAAATCTAAAATCGTTTCTATTTATGTTATATTTCCTTGATATTCTTTGGATTTTCGTTTCTATATTTTCAATTTCAGTTGAATCATCTCTTATGTCATCGGTAAATAACAAAATTCTTTGAAGATGAATTCTGTTATAATCGGTCTTTTTAAATATGTCCAAAACCTCATAAGCTTTATCAATACCACCTGCTAAGTCCTCTACCGTTCCTTTTATACTTCCACTTTCCGCTCTTAGAACAAATTCATTTGCATTATCAGGGATATCATTTATAGACCTTTTAACTTCAATCTTTTTATCTTCCGTAATACTACTCCAGATAAGGGATGATATTTCATTACTAAAAGTAACCAAAGCAATGTTTGAGCCCCTAAAAGTGCTATCAATCAAGACGTTTATGAAGTTTGGTAATTCAGTAAGAATATTAGAACCTTTATTTTGTAGAAGCCCCCTCCCACTCATTGATGGAGATATATCTATTAAGAATACTGTATCCATAACGGGCATTCTCATTCCAGAAAAGAAAACACCTTCTCGCGAGAAAAATGGTTTTCTGCCAGGAAGTTTAGCAGGTTGTTCCTCACTTACTACTGGCACAGGAAGTTCTCTTTCTTTTGGTTTTCTGAAAAAGAGCCCATTGAAACGAAACTCAAACAAAATTCCAGAATCAGTTTGATTATCTCCAAATGGCATTATATAGCCAAACTTTGCACTATATTTATCTCTATCCCCATACAATAAGCCAAATACAGAAGTGCCAAGATTAATTGAACCAGATTCCTTTGACACGATTCTATTCGAATTAAATTCCCCAAAAAATCTGAATTTATTGAATAATCCAGCATCACCGCCAAAACCAAATTTATATTGACTTGAGCATAGAGTTTCTCCTTGTTCATTTAATCCAAGCGTTCCATTTATTAACGGATACCAGAAAGCGGAAATTGCACCCGGGAGTCTTTTTGCTTTCCCGCCATTGTAATCATATCCACCATTGACCTTAACAGAAAACCTATTAAAATTAAAATCTAAAAACACGTTTCCACCCCAGGTATTTTTATCTGTAGAGAACTTCCTAATAAGCCTCGAACCCTCACCAAACCCAGTTGAGAAGGTATAATATAAATCAAAAGCCATATCAATTCCAGCATCTCTTTGTCCGGGTCCAAACTTTAATCCAATCTTTGTATCACCTGCTCCGTATCTATAACTACTTTGATTTTTATCAAAATAAGTCACTCCAGAAACCGAAGCTTCCAACCATTTCTTAATGCCATATCGTAAACTCCATCCAAAATCTCCAAGAGTACTACCTTCTACAAGATTAAAAGTATCTCCTAACGCCGAAACCGTTATAATATCTCTCAATAAACTCTGATAAGACGATTTAAGTTTAAAATCAATAGTATTTTCTTTTGCAAGTTTTGCAGTTGAAATGTTGTAAAGGTCGATGCCTCCTCCCTGTCCAAAAATTGTATCCGAAAATAAAGGGATACAAAACAACATAAAAAATGTTATTATTAACTTTTGCATACTCTTTCAAGTTCCTTTAAAAGTTCGGAAGGAAAATTTGATGCTTTAGGGTCAAGCGTATAACCATTAAGATACTTTTTAAGTTGATTATAAGAATCCTCAAATTTCCCTATATAAAAATAACTTAATGCCATTATTTTTCTAAGTTCTTTTGCAGTGACTTTTGGATTATGTGAAAATACATAATCAACACCATTCATATCAAATTCTGCTGAATCTACTTCAACGGCTTTTAAAGCCCACTTAATGGAACCAGTTTCAACGCTAAAATCATTATTCTCGTATGACGAAAATGCACTTCCGACAATCACATCAAGGGAATTGGGGCTTTTACCTACACCTGTATTGAATTGAATAACCGCCTGTTTAATATTGTGAAGCGCAAAATGAGTCCATCCAAGACCATTATAAACATCTGCCAATTTAGGATTCAATTTTAAAGCACCGTTGAACTTAGATAAAGCAGAATTATATTCTCCTATTTCATATAACGCCCATCCATCAGTTATCATCCTATTTGCAGAACCTATCGATGGACCAGTTAAATTATCCCCACCACAACCAAAAATAAAAACTATAATTGCAAATAATATAATATATTTCCTCATAATATACTCTATTAATTTTCAATTTATTTCAATAGAATCATCTTAAAAGAATCCTTGAAATCCCCTGACTTCAAAATACATATATATATCCCAGAGGAAGTAATAACATTTAAATCATTTGTTCCATCCCATTTAACGCTATAAAATCCAGCGGACT
Organism: uncultured bacterium; assembly: GCA_964491835.1. Taxonomy (GTDB): domain Bacteria; phylum SM23-31; class SM23-31; order JAUVVT01; family JAUVVT01; genus CAZBIT01. Next base: position 1,599 of record CAZBIT010000145.1, on the reverse strand, counting down.
GGTATTCATTAACAATCGTTTTTATTTTTTGACCCAAAATTGAATAAACGACTACTTCAACGTTTCCAGAATGTGGAATCTGATATTTTATTGTTGTCTCTGCATTAAAAGGATTTGGATAATTTTGATAGATTCTATAAATCTTTGGCATAAAAGATTCATCAATTTCAAATTCAGTTTCAAAAGGAATTGATTTATTCCCAATTTTGTCAGAAATTTGCACATAAATTGTATGCTTACCATTAAACATTTTATCCCAGTCAACAGAAACTGCAATGGAACTTTTATTTATATCATAAATTCCTCTGTATATTAGTCCATCAATAATTATATGAACGTTATTTATATCAATTCCACTCCCCTTTTCAACGCATTCTACTGGAACAATCAATTTGTCATTGTCACGATAAATATTATTAAAAATGCTTATAAATGGGGATTTATCATCAACAGCAGTAAAATATCTTCCAAGTTTATTTATGCTAAAAGTAGGATTTATATCTTTTGACGAAATGGTTGAAACATATTCAAAATTATTCCCATAATAATCTCCTTTAAAAAATCCAATCTTACTAACATTAATTTCATCTTTTGGAATATCTTTGATATTTAAAGATAACAAAGCAGGCTTTTTAAGCAATGCCGAAGTTGGACCGATGTTATACCCAACAATATATTTAAGGTCATCTTCAATATTAGTTTCATCATCTTTATAGTCAAATCCTTTAACGTCCATTATATCTTCTTTAACCATAACAATAATTTTATCTTCATCAAAACTTTCACTTTGTATTGTAAAATTAGCGATTCCATCTGATAAACTTAATGCTGTCTTTTTAGTAGATAATCCATAATTGATGATTTTTTCTTTCTTTAAACTCCTCTCAAATCTATCAATGGATTCAGCTTTAATTAATGCTGTCCCACTTATATTTTTTGGAAATTGAAAATCTGATTTCCATGCAAATAACTGCGGTATCTTTTTTAATTCTCTATTATAAACGTTATCATCAACAATTATACTAAATTGAGGAACTTGCAAAAGAGAATCAGTTGCATAAACAATAAAAGACACCAGTTCACCAGCAATTGGATTTGGGAATATATATATAAAAAGTTCAGTCAAAGATATAACATTTACAACAATAGTATCAACATCAAAGTAATCCTCTGTATCTATCGCTTTAATTACTAATTTTTCCTTACCGATAAAATTAGGTTTACTTCCAATAATCAATTTATGGTCTTTTTGTATTCCTAATCTCGATTCATCGACCGTTACATTGACATTACCAGTAACTACCCATCGGATAAGATTAACCTCAGTGTCAGCATCTCTGACATATGGATTCAAAGAAATAGAACTATCAATCGTTCCACTTATGAGAGTAATGTCAGGAATATCTCCAAGAACAGGTGCTTTGCCCTGAACCACTTCCATCAATACAGTCCTATTCGCTGATTTTAATGATATTGTATCAGTGGCAGTAAATGTAAGAGATACTTTCCCGAGAAAATCCGGGTCATTTCCAATAGCAAATTGTGCTATTTTCGTTTGTAGATTAACGGAAATAGAAACCTTTGAAATCGAACCGGATA
>CAZBIT010000144.1:0-6433 GCA_964491835.1 uncultured bacterium | reverse complement strand
GTTGGTGAGAACACCAACAGAGAGCAGATGTCAATTATAAAAATTAAGATATTTCACTTTTTCCAAGAAGATATATATAAGCATCTTCAAGGGTTGGCTCCACTTTTTCTGCTTTGAGTCCTCCTTCATCCTCAGAAATGAATCTAATTTTTACATTTCCATCAGTTCTGTTAGAATGTGTAATTGTTAATTTATTTCTTACATTTTCAAATTCATCATCGGTTACCTCTGCACTCCATACTTTTCCTTCAGTAAACTCAATCATCCTTTGTGGAGAACCTGTATATAAAATTCTCCCGTGATTCAAAACGGCAATATTATTACAGGAACTTGAAATGTCTTCAACTATATGAGTAGATAATATAACAACTCTATCCTGACTTATTTTTCCAAGAAAATTCCTAAATCTTATTCTTTCCGCTGGGTCAAGACCTGCGGTAGGTTCATCGACAATAACAATTTTGGGTAGATGAAGAAGCGTTCGAGCAATGCCCACTCTTTGCTTCATACCACCAGAATAGTTCTTCAATTTCTCATCTTTTCTATCAAAAAGACTTACTTCCTGTAAAACTTCATTGACTTTTTTAGTCCTTTCATTTTCATTATCTATTCCATATAAAATAGAATAATAATGTAGGTATTCAAAAGCAGTCATATTCTCATAAAGACCAAATTCCTGTGGAAGATAACCTATAATTGACTGAATATCCTCTCTATTTTCACTCAGTTTTAAATCGTTAATAAAAACACTCCCCCTCGTTTCTTCAATAATGTTACACAACAGCCTCATTAAAGTTGTTTTCCCTGCACCGTTGGGTCCTAAAAGACCAAACATTCCAGTTTCAAACTCAAGTGAAACAGTGTCAAGTGCCTTAACTTTCTCTCCTTTTTTTCCAATTATTGGAATTTTAAATATAATATTATAAACAATTTTTCTTAATCGTGCAAATCTTCCACTTACTTTATTTAAATCTATCTCTTTTCTTCTGATTTTACCCGATATTACAAGCATATATTCCATAATATACCATACACAAGCCCAGAAGATTGCCCCATTTGTATTATCCCAAATGTGCCTGTAATAAAGAAAAAGAAATACAGGAAAAACAAGAAGAAAAACCTTCCTTGTAATATTCTCAACTATATGAAGGTTTTTTGAACTAACACCTCTATCATCTTTAAATATATACAATATCTGAAAAACCATAAATCTTGTGAAGAAATACATTGATGCTGAAAATATAGTTTTCCAAAACGTATTTTCAAGAAATATAAACGTAAAATAAATCAAGAAACAATAAAGAGGTATTTGCCACATAAAATTATCAAAAATCTTTCTTCGGCTATAAATTGTCCCACCAGATTTTATAATTTTCATTTCCCTTCTTTTACGTTTTTTCCATTCTTTAACAAATCGACTTTCATCATCGTATATCTTCGTAAGATTTTTAATTTTTATGTGTATGTCCTTTTCAAATGTAATAGGTTTCTTTCTTAATACATTTACAATTTTATAAAAAATCCAGGTAACTGATGGGATTCCCATTAGTATGGTCATCAATGTAATAATTTTCCAAAAAAGGCTATCTATATTAAAGTATGAATAAATCCCTAAAAACAATATTGCACACACATTAAAAAGAATCCCCTTAAATCCAATAAATCTGAACCATTTTTCAATATTGTCAAAACTTGAATAAACAGTTGGAATAAATATAAGAGTAAAAAGTGAAGATACAGATAATCCACCAACAACAGAAATGGCAAAAGGAACCCAGATTTCTCCCATTTGACCGGTTTTAAAAGCAAGTGGGAAAATGCCAAGAATTGTTGTAAAAGATGTCATTAAAATTGGTCTAACCCGAGCTTGACCGGCAGTAATAATTGCTCTTTGTTTTGAGAATCCTCTGGAACGAAGGATAGAAGTATAATCAATTAGAAGTATCCCATTATTAACAACAATTCCAAGAAGAATTAACATTCCAAGAAGTCCCATAGGAAACATTCCAACGAAAAGAGACGTTCCTGTTATTGTTAGTGCCCAGAATGAACCTATTGTTGCAAGAGGAATTGTACCTAATATTACAATGGGAGCGGAAAATGATTCAAAAACCGATGCCAATATTATATAGATAAGTAATCCTGCTGCTGCAAATATCCAATAAATGCTCTTATCTTTTTCTTCTTCATAAATAACCTCTAACGTTAGTCCTTCGGGAATATGAATCTCATTTATAGTTTTTTCCACATTTCTACGAAATTCCATTAATCTTGGTTGTGATTTTGTGACTGATTGGTCGAATCTATAACTGACTTCAACTTCTCTCTCCTGATTTCTTCTATTAATGCCACTTGGTCCGTTAATTATCTTAAAATCTGCAACCTCACTTATTGGAATATATTGCAAGTCCGACGTTGTTATTGCCATACCTTTCAATTCTTTAATAGTTTTTTCATCAACATCTTTTAATTTCAGTTCAATTGGTATTTCATAATCATATTCTTTAAATCCAAACAACGTTTGCTGTCCTTCTCTTTTAGATGTTATAATAGCATCCATTATGTCGCGCATAGATAAATTCCAGGTGGACAGGTTTTCATAATTCCCTAAAATTTGAAGTTCGGGCTTGCCTTTTCTGAAATTAGACCTTACAAATCCAACTTCATTAATTGCTTCTATTCTTGTGACAATTTCATTTGTAACAGATTCCAATTTATTTAAGTCATATCCTCTTATTAGAATCTTTTCTGGTTTACTTCCAATTCCAAATAGCCCTTCACCACCCGAACCTTCGGAATTACCACCACCGACTCTACTCACTGGCTTCTCAAAAAGCACCATACCACCTGAAACACCCGATAATTTTTTTCTCAATACTCGCTTAATCTCTCCGATACTTAATTTTGTTTTTCTTTTGTCTTTTTCGAGTAATTTTATTGTTATCGTAGAACTTTCTTCCTGAACTCTGCTTCTGATTTCATCTTTATCTTCTATCTCATTTGCTATATGTTCTACCTGGCTGACAACTTCATTAGTAGCATCAAGAGAAGAACCCTTTGGCATTTCCACATATATATCAAAACTATCGGGTATTTCTCCTTCATCGCTCTTTAAAATAAAGGGTGTTGATGCTATGAGCGTTAAAAAGAAAAATACGAGAACCATAACAATAGTTCTCGCCGGGTATCTCAAACACATTTTCAACAATAAAGTATAAATTTCAAGTAAGCGATTTTTATACGACGAAATTTTGAATCTGGATATATCACGAGCCTTTATATTTTTTAATATTTTTGACGTAACCATAGGAATGAGAGTCAATGCTACAAAAAGTGAAACCAAAAGAGGTATAACGACCGAAAGTGATAGTTCTTTTCCTATAATCCTGACTTCATTTCTTACAAATAGAAAGGGTAGAAAAACAATAACCGTTGTTAACGTGGAGGCAATAACCGCCCTTGAGACCTCATCACACCCAATATCTACAGCATTGAACGTGTCTTTGCCCTTTTCAAAATGTCTGAAAATATTTTCAAGAACAACTATTCCATTATCCACAAGCATTCCTATTGCAAGGGCAAGACCTACTAGGGACAGCATATTTACAGTTAAATCAAATTGAAGCATAATAAAGAAAGTAATGAGGAGAGATGTAGGAATTGCTAACATTAAAACAGAAACAATTCGAATATTTTTTATAAAAAACAGTAATACTAATAATGCCAAAAATATTCCAACAAGCGCTAATTTTTCAACTTTGTCAATTGCTTTCTGCATCCATTCTGCTTGATTAAAGGTAACTTTTAGATAAATATCATCCCTTTCATACGTTCTATTTAATTCATCAACAACCTTTAAGACGTCATTTGAAAGTTTTATTAAATTGGATAGGTCATCCTTAAGAACCCAAACTCCTAAAGATTGTTTTCCATTAATCCTGAAATAACTTGTTCTTTCACGAAATCCCTTTCTGATATCAGCAACGTTTTTTAAAAAAATTGGTGTCTTATTATCGATTACGAGGTTTTCAATTTCTTGTATATCTGTAAATCTTCCATCAATTGTTACAAAGAAATTTTGATTCTTTTCGGTCACAACACCAAGGAATTGTCTTTTGACATTAGAAGTTTCAAGTTTTTGTTTTATTAAAGAAATCGGAATATTATATGAGTGACATTTATCTTCATCAATTTTAACTTCAACAATACGATTTCTTCCCCCACCTATAAAAACTGCAACAACTCCATCAATCTGTTCCAATTTTGGCTTAATCTTTCTTTCGGCAAATTCTCTTAAATATTCAACATCATCACTCCCCCGCAAATTTAACTCCATAAGAAACTTTGAAAGGTCTTCGGTATCCTGCCTTTCAATACTTACGGAACTTCCAATTGGAATACTTTTTTCTATTGCCGAAACTTTTTGTTGAAGCTTTAAAAAGGCAAGTTTCATATCCGTTCCAAAATGATATGAAATCTTGATTATTCCATAATCCTGATAAGAAGTTGAATTTATTTCTTCAATATGGTCAAGCGTTCCTATTTGTTCTTCTAAAGGTATTATGAGTTCTCTTTCTATTGCCTCAGGAGAATATCCCTTCATATTAACATTAAGATAAATATCCGGGAATACCATTCTTGGAAGTATTTGAATCGGAAGTTTGAACCATGATATTATTCCAAGCATCCCAAATCCAAGGAATATCATTAACGTAGTAATTGGTCTTTTTACTGCAATCGTGGTAATTCTCATAGTGTATCTTTTTTAAATAAATTATCAATCAATAAATAAATAACAGGTATAACAATCAAAGTAAGTAAAGTCGAGGTAGTCAAACCACCAATGACGGCAAGCGCAAGTGGGGCTCTGAGTTTTGCGCTTTCTCCTATGCCGATAGAAAGTGGTAAAAGAGCAAGTATAGTTGTAAGACTTGTCATAAGAATAGGCCTTAATCTATTCTGACAGGCAAGCATAACCGCTTTAACTCTCTCTATCCCACGTTTTCTCAATAGATTGATATAATCAATAAGAATTATGGAATTATTAACACAAATTCCCATAAGCATAATTAAACCTATAAGAGCCATTATACTAAAAGGTTCGCCTATAAAATAAAATAGAAATATCGAACCCATACCTGCAAGCGGAACCGTAAGCATTATCGTAAATGGGTGAACAAACGATTCAAAAAGAGATGCAAGAACCATATAAACCAATACAATTGCAATAATCAGGGCAAACTTCAAACTCTGAAATGATTCTTTTCTTTGTTCTTCTTCACCCGTTATAGAAATAAAATAATCTCTTGGTGGATAAATTTTACCGATTTCTTTTCCGATAGAATTAATAACATGGCTGAATTTAAATCCTTTAACGATATCTGCCGTCACAAGTCCGTATCTTGACTGTTCCTTTCTTAGAACTTCCCTTGGTCCCTCAACGATTGAAATGTCAGAAATTTCCTTTAAGAGTAATTCGTCATTTACTTCATTTTCTATTTTCAGATTAAAAAGTTCTTTCAAAGTTTTTTCCGGATATTTAATTTTAATATCTTTGAATTCATTTTCACTTTTATACGTTCCTGCGTTTCTGCCAGAAATTTTATCTTTTACAACTTGTGCAACTTGTTGCACATTAAGCCCAAAACTCTCTGCAACAACTTTATCAAGTTTTATGTTGACCTCAGGTCGCCCTTGCTGAAAACTTGTTTCTATATTATAAATTTCAGGAACATTTTTTATGTTTTCAACTATGTTGTCGGCTAACTCCTTAATTCTGTTAAGTTCTGGTCCTTTTATTTCAATTATTATTGGACTGCTTGAAGTTCCAATCGTTTGTTGAAGAGTGCTTTGTTGTAATTTGTAATTTACTTCTAAGTCAGGGACATTCTTTAGCAACGGGTCAATTTCTTTTATTATATAATCAGTACCAATTTTTCTCTTATCCTCACTCATAAGAATCACATTTACAGTCGCCGTGTTTTCGCCAGATATTTCCTCAGTTGAGGCGAATTCTTCATTAATGTTTCTTCCAATGTCACTGTAAATTAAATCTATAGATTCTGAGAAATTGTCTCTTAACAATTTTTCAATATAAAAGACAACAGATTCGGTAGTTTTTAATTTCGTGCCTTCTGGAAGCTTTGCATTTACTGTAAATTGGCCCTGGTCTGCCTTTGGAATAAATTCTGTCCCAATTTGGGGAATCAATATAATACTCAAAACTAATAACAAAAAGGTCGCTAATACAACATATTTTTTATTATCTAATATCTTTTCGAGAAGATTCCAGTATAATGGATATCTTATCTCTTTTTTTATTAACTCTCCCTTGAATTCCAAAAATCTTGATGCAAGCATTGGAATTAAAAGAAGTGCTACAAGAAGAGATGAAAGTAGTGAAAACGTAACAGTCCATGCTTGCTCCTTAAAG
>CAZBIT010000143.1:0-6435 GCA_964491835.1 uncultured bacterium | reverse complement strand
AGTTACAACACTTGAAAGACAACTGGAAAAATATAAGGAAAAATGGAAAAAGAAAATTCCAATTGATAAAACGCCAGGGTTGTAAAGAGTCATTTTTAATATTCTGATTACCCTGTAATATCTGAGGTAATTTGCATCTTAAACAAGCATTCCGATAAATCATATTACTTATTATATAGATATGTTACAAAAGTATAAATTGGATTTATGAAATGATGAAAAGAATGTATAATCCGGAAGAAATAGAACTGAAATGGCAAAAAATATGGAAAGAAAAAAATATTTTTAAATCTACGGAAGATAAAAGCAAGCCAAAATTTTATAATCTTGAAATGTATCCTTATCCCTCTGGAAAACTTCATATGGGGCACCTAAGGAATTATTCTATTGGGGATGTTTACGCAAGGTATAAGAGGAAAAATGGATATAATGTTCTTTATCCGATGGGATTTGATGCATTTGGGCTTCCTGCGGAAAATGCTGCGATACTTAAAGGGATTCATCCAAGAGTATGGACTTTAGAGTGTATCCAAATGATGATGGAACAACAAAAGAGATTAGGATTAAGTTATGATTGGGACAGATATATTTCATCTTGTGATGAAAATTATTATAAATGGAATCAATGGATTTTTCTGAAGTTTTACGAGCGAGGTCTTGCCTATAAAAAGAAAGCCCCTATTAACTGGTGCAATAATTGTGGGACCGTTCTTGCAAATGAGCAGGTCATTGATGGAGAGTGCTGGAGATGTAAGAGCGATGTAGTTGAAAAAGAACTTGAGCAGTGGTTTTTTAAAATCAAGGAATATGCTGATGAACTACTTGACAGGCTTGATGAACTTGAAAATTGGCCTGATATTGTAAAAATATTGCAAAAAAATTGGATAGGTAAGTCATATGGAACGGAGATTTCTTTCCTTGTGGATGGAATGGATATATCTATTGAGACCTTTACAACAAGACCGGATACGCTTTTTGGCGTTACTTATATGGCTCTTGCACCTGAATATTACCTTGTGCCAAAACTTATTTCAGGAGCACCTCAGGAGAGCAATATCGAGAAATTTATCAAAAAAGTTAAAAAGAAAACAAGAATAGAACGCACTCGTGAAGATGTTGAAAAGGAGGGAATTTTTCTAGGACGATATTTTGTTCATCCCATAACCGGTGAAAAGTTTCCAATATATATTTCGGACTATGTGCTGGCTGATTATGGAACGGGTGCGGTGATGGGCGTGCCAGCACATGACCAGAGAGATTTTGAGTTTGCTAAAAAATATGGAATAGATATAAGAGTTGTAATAACTCCGAAAAATGAACAATTAAAAAGTGAAGAATTGAAATGTGCTTATGTTGATGAAGGAGTTTTAGTAAACTCTGGTGAATTTAACGAGTTTAATAGTGTTGATGCGATTAATAAGATAACCGAACGTCTCGAAAAAATTGGGAGAGGAAAAAAAACAATTGGTTATAGATTAAGGGATTGGCTTATCTCACGTCAAAGATATTGGGGAACTCCAATACCGATTGTTTATTGTAATTCCTGTGGAATTGTGCCTGTACCGGAAAAGGACCTGCCAGTTCTTTTACCAGAAGATATAGAATTTACGGGGAAAGGTAATCCTTTAGAGACGTCTGATACATTTATTAATTGCACTTGCCCGAACTGCAAAAAGCCCGCTATTAGAGAAACAGATACTATGGATACATTTGTAGATAGTTCATGGTATTTTTTAAGATATACGAGTTCGAATTACGAAACACTTCCTTTTAACGTCGAAAAAGCCAAATACTGGATGCCTGTTGACCAGTATATTGGTGGAATTGAACATGCTATTATGCATTTACTATATGCACGGTTTTTTACAAAAGCACTTCGAGACATAGGTTTAACTAATCAAAATGAACCATTTATAAGGTTATTAACGCAAGGAATGGTTTTAAAAGATGGTGCGGTAATGTCAAAATCTAAAGGGAATACCGTTGACCCTGGAGATATGATAGAAGAATATGGTGCAGATGCTCTTCGTCTTTTCATTTTGTTCTCTGCTCCCCCTGTTAAAGAATTGGAATGGTCAACTGAAGGGATGTCGGGTGCTTTCCGATTTCTAAATAGGGTTTGGAATATAGTCGTTGATAACCTTTCTTTAGTTACTGAAGAAGATTCCACAAAAATAGTTTATCAAAATCTCGATGAAGGTGAAAAAGGTTTGTTGTTTAGAATTAACTACGCTATTAAGAAAGTAACGGATGATATTGAGAGATTTCATTTTAATACTGCAATAAGTGCTTTAATGGAATTAACAAACGAATTATATAAATTTGTTTCAGAAAGAAAATTAAGGGAAAATGAACCAGTTTTTAAGTTAGGTGTAACAAGACTTATTGAACTTTTATCTCCTTTTTCTCCTCATATTGCAGAAGAACTCTGGAGCATAATTGGGAAGGATGGAATATTATCGGTAGCGTCCTGGCCTACCTATGACCCAGAATATCTTGAAGTTAAAGAAAAAAATATTGCAGTCCAGGTCAACGGGAAAGTGCGAGGAACTGTTTTGGTCAGCGATATAGATGATGAAGATACAGTTAAGGAAAAAGCAATGAAAGTTGAAAATGTTAAAAAACATACTTCTAATGGCATCAAAAGGATTATTTATATTAAAGATAAAATAGTTAGTATAATTACTTGATTACCCCGAAATTGCGATGTAGTTTTTAATATTAATATAAACAACAAATTATTCAAACTATATTAGTGTTAAAAATCTGATTTTCATTTTTATGTGTAAAGACGCATTGCAATGCATCTCTACATTATTTGAATTTATAATATGTTTTCTATTGCAATTTTTAAGTAATTGATTCAAAAAATGAACGTATGAGAAAAAAATTCCTAAAGATGAGGAAAAAAATGCCGATTAAATATATAAAGTTTGGACTAGACCAGGGAAGGATATAGTTCAAAAGAAACCGGTACCGGTTATATTTAAAAAGATGAAAGTATTTTGCTTTCATCTTTTTTTTTATGAATAAAAATTGTAAAATTAAACCTTTATTTATAAAACATATCGAAAGCAACCTCTATGATATAAATAATCTTTTTTATTTAGCGATATATCCGATGTTTCATTACAATTTTGGGTTAAATTTACTAAAAAATTAAAGTTGACATTTAAATAATTTAAAATTATATTTAAAAAATATAAAATCATTTTAATATTAGGAATTTATATTGAAAATACATGAATATCAAAGTAAGGAAATTTTAAAGAGATTTGGTGTTACGGTTCCCGAAGGTAGAGTTGCTTTTTCTTCCAAAGAAGCAGAAAAAGTAGCAGAAGAATTGAATAATAAGCGATTTGTTGTAAAAGCGCAGATTCACGCAGGTGGTAGAGGTAAAGGAGGTGGTATAAAATTAGCGTATAATCCTAAAGAAGTAAGGAATTTAGTTTCTCAAATGCTCGGAATGAGATTAGTTACTCCACAGACGGGAAATGAAGGGAAAATTGTCCAAAAGGTATTAATAGAAGAAGGTATTGATATTGAAAGGGAACTATATTTAGGAATTGTTCTCGATAGAACTAAATCCCGCTACGTTATGATGGCGAGCAGTGAAGGTGGAGTTGAAATTGAAAAAGTTGCCGAAGAATCTCCAGAGAAAATATATAAAGTATATATTGACCCTATGATTGGTTTGGCATCTTATCAGGCGAGAAAAATTGCATTTTTGCTTAAATTAGAAGGCATTGTTTTGCAGAAGGCAATTAAATTTATGATGGCTCTATATAATACGTTTGTATTATGTGATTGTTCATTGGCAGAAATCAATCCGTTAGTGATAACGTCAAAAGGAGATGTTATTGCTCTTGATGCGAAACTTAATCTTGATGATAATGGAATTTTCCGACATAAAGAATTTTTGGAATTAAGAGATTTAAATGAAGAAGATTCCCTTGAAGTTGAAGCTTCAAAATACAATCTAAATTATATTAAATTAGATGGAACGGTTGGGTGTATGGTTAATGGTGCTGGACTTGCTATGGCTACTATGGACCTAATAAAACTTGCTGGCGCTATGCCGGCAAATTTTCTTGATGTTGGTGGAGGAGCAAGTATTGAAACTATTAAAAATGGATTTAAAATTATTTTATCGGATAAAAACGTTAAAGGAATTCTCATTAATATATTTGGTGGAATTGTTCGTTGTGATAGAGTAGCGCAAGGTATAATCGATGCTGTTAGGGATATAAATGTTAATTTACCTGTGGTGATAAGACTTGAAGGAACAAACAAGGAACAAGCAGAAAAATTGTTGAATAATTCTGGGTTATCTTTTACAATAGCGTCAAATTTTCAAGAAGCGGCAAATAAAATAGTTGAAAAATTAAACGTTATTTAAAAAATTATCTACCACGATATTTAGTAGATTATGAGTATTTTAATTGATGAAAATACGAAAGTGGTTGTGCAGGGGATAACGGGAAGTGAAGGTTCATTTCATACCAAAAGTATGATTGAGTATGGGACAAATGTCGTTGCTGGAGTTACTCCAGGCAAAGGCGGTCAGAAGTTTGATGGAGTTTATGTGTTTGATACGGTAGAAGATGCGGTTAAAGAAACGGGTGCAAATGCTTCTGTAATATTTGTGCCGTCTGCATTTGCTGCTGATGCAATTATGGAATCCGCAGATGCAGGAGTTGAAATTGTGGTCTGTATTACCGAGGGAATTCCTACCGTTGATATGGTAAAGGTTCATTATTTTTTAAAAGATAAAAGAACAAGATTAATAGGTCCCAATTGTCCGGGAATAATATCCCCTGAAAAGTGTAAAATTGGTATAATGCCGGGATTTATTCATAAAGAGGGTTCTGTGGGTGTTATCTCAAGGAGTGGCACTTTAACTTATGAAGCGGTATATCAACTAACGTTACTTGGCATCGGACAATCAACCTGCATTGGAATTGGTGGAGACCCTGTAGTTGGTTCAGGTTTTACCGATTTATTGGAACTATTTCAGAACGACGAACAAACTGAAGTCATTGTTCTTATTGGAGAAATTGGCGGAACTGCTGAGGAGGAATCTGCAAAACTGATAAAGGAAAAGATAAAAAAGCCGGTCGTAAGTTTTATTGCCGGACAAACGGCACCTCCGGGAAGAAGAATGGGACACGCAGGTGCAATAATTTCGGGTGGAAAGGGAACTGCAAAAGAAAAAATAGAATCGCTTAAATCTGCTGGGAGCATTGTTTGTGATAATCCAGCAAAAATTGGTCTTAAAGTAAAAGAAATTATGAAAATTTAATCAAATTCAAAGAATCTGATTTTGAAAGAATCTTCCAATTATTGAAAGAGCAAAAATATGAAAAGCAGAACACTTTGCATATTAAAACCTGATTGCGTAAGAAGAGAGTTAATCGGGAAAATCATTCATCATCTTGAAGATAATGATTTCAAGATAAAAGCGTTAAAAATGGTAAATTTGACGAAGGAAATTGCTGAGGAGTTTTATAAAGTTCACAAAGGGAAAAGTTTTTTTATTAAATTAATCGACTTTATGACGTCGGGAAAGTCAATTGTAGTGGTTCTTGAAAGTGAAAATGCAGTCGAAAGGTTACGTGATGTTATCGGGGCTACCGACCCTAAAGAAGCAAAAGAAGGAACTATAAGATATATGTATGCAGAAAATAAACAAAACAACGTAATTCACGCTGCTGACTCAAAGGCAAATGCAGAAAAAGAAATAAATTTTTTCTTTTCTACGAAGGAACTCATTGAAAATGATTTGTAAAAATTATGTAATTTAAATTTTTTAAATAATCGTCAATTAATAAAAAAATTGATGGGAGAAAAATAGATTTGGAACAAGAAGAATTAGAAAAAGTAGTATTTCGCAAAATTGCTGTTATTGGATTTGGCACTATGGGACAGGGAATTGCTCAGACAATTTCTCAGAAAGGAATATTAGTTATAATAGTTGAAAAAAATACGAAAGCTCTGAAAAAGGGGTTAAGTGAGCTTTCGATGGCGCTTGATAAAGAAATTGAAAAATGGGGAATTACGGAATCCGAAAAAAGGGCAATTTTATCAAGAATCAGCGGGACGGAGAATTTAGGCGAAATTGAGAGTGTTGATATCGTTATTGAAGCAATTGTTGAAGATATAGATGCAAAAAAGGAACTTTTTAAAAAAATAGATAAAATCTGTCCACCAAAAACGATATTCATTACGAACACATCAACTCTTAGCATATCCGAAACCGCAAAGGTAACGAAAAGAGAGGATAAAATTATTGGGATGCACTTTTTGACGCCTGTGCCAAAAATTCCAGTTGTAGAACTTGTAAGAGGACTAAAAACGTCCAACGAAACATATCTGAAAGTTAAAAAGTTTGCAGAAACAATCGAAAAAACCGCAGTCGAAGTTTATGAATATCCT
>CAZBIT010000142.1:0-6447 GCA_964491835.1 uncultured bacterium | reverse complement strand
AGTTTTTATTTTATTTCTTGAATTTCTCTCTTTTTAACGACACTGAGTCCTATCAACATAATTGCATTATTTGGAATGACTTCTGTAACAACATTGGAAAAGTTTGGCTTTAAACCTTTATACTTTATGCTGCCTTTTAAATTTATTTCCTTTATAATTTTTCCAAACCGTTTGTTTGTCCACTCAAAAGCATAAAAGGTTATTGGATTTTCCTGCATATTATATGAGCAATCGACTGCATCTGCACCATAACAATATGAACTATATGAAGGACCTTTTTTTACTTCTTTTTTAATAATATTCTTTTTATTATAAGCATTCCATTCAAGAATATTAACTCCGTATTGAATTGGTATAATATCTTTGAAATTATCCTCATAAACTACCTCATACCAGCCCAGAATATCCGCGGAATCAAAATTATTGAATATGCAAAAATATGCTTTCTGATTCCCTGATGGCATACTGCAGGAATGCAGAAAGATTATACTGCTGACATCTTCATTAATTGGGATTCCTTTTACTTCATTTGTAATAGGATTTTCCTCTTTTCCTTCCGCTCCGACTACGATGGCGCATTTGCCCGAATTTAACGATGGATTTGCAAGTTCAAATATCCTTTTCCCAATGGTCATTTTACCAATCTTCAAAGTTTCGAGATTAGCCCCAAGCATCTCTTTACCAGAAGAAGCATTAAAATAAGAAGTAATATTTAAAGGGACAACAAGATTGCCATTTTCGCTTGGGATACGTTCTCCACTTAAGTTACTCCTAACGGTTGGCATTAAACTGCGGACGATTTCAGAGAGTTTTGCTGGCTCAAGATAGTGTTTAGACCAGAGTAAATTAGCACATCCAAGAAAATCATAAATAAGGTCTTTTCCGAAATTGAACTCATTTGTCGTAGCCCAAGAAGAAGGTGCACCACCAATTACGTTAACCTCTTTTATGCGTTTTTCCCAGTTATTAATATTCGGTTCAAAATTTCCATACAGTTGTTTGAATCCAAACTTATGCAATGCAACATCATTTTCTTGCCTATTCCAAAACCAATTAAATATTAATACATCTTTTGGAATTGATTTTTCAACTATAGTTGGATTTAATCCCCCGGGTGTCTTGTATTTATAACCCGTAGGAGAAGTCATTTCTCTTGGACCTTTACCACGCACGCTTTCCAAAAGATGGTCCCCCCACATTGCGACACTTATACCTTTCTCAGATAAATGATTATGAATGATGTTAATGTCCTGTGCAAATAATTCGGAATAGTCCTTTCCCCTGCAATTTGGGCATACATCCATTGGAGCACCCCACCACTCATCATGTCCTATATGTATCATTTTAGGATTTATTACCTCAATGTATTCATCAAGCACATCAAATAAAAGTTCATAAGTCTTTGGATTTGAGGGACAATACGTATCTGGCCAAACATCATCTTTATATTCCGCTAACTCTGGATGGCGAGTAAGAAGATAGTAGCTATGAGTAAGTGAAGGAATCTCTGGAATAACTTCAATAAAATTCTGTTCTGCAAATTTTACTATATCCCTTAAATCTTCTTTTTCTATAATGCGACTATCACCTGCATCCTGATGACCAGAGTTTCTCGTCTGTTTATGAATTCCTCTGAGTTCACTTTGTCTTGTATAATTCATATATTCTGCATATTCAATCCATCCAGCATTGACTTCAGGGTGCTTATCTAATCTCATACAGTTTGATTCGATAATTACTTTATTAAATTTATACAGTGCCATAAAATCTCTTAAAAATCTTTTGAAAAATGAAATATTGTCCTTTCCGGGAATATATAACCTTATTCCACGAAAGGGCATATTTGGCCAATCTCTTATCTTTACGCAAGGAATTTTAAGTCCATTGTCTTTCATAATTAACTGCCTGAGAGATTGTAAACCATAAAAAGAACCTTGTTCATCCCATCCAGCAATTATTACCGCTTTACTATCTACTTGCAATACATATCCCTCATGGATTGTATTTTTAGAGTTTACATTAAGAGATTCCTGATATTTATTTATCAGAGGATTATTGATTGTGCCCATTAAAATAAAATTCTTATCGGAAGGTAAATCAGATACACTTTGTATATTAACAGCAAGATTATATTTATCACTCAATTCTCTAACAAGAAAACGTGCCAAAAGTTTGTCATTTTCAGATGATTTCTGCGGAATTAAAATCAAAGTATTTTCATTTATTTCAAAGTTGCCTTTAAAAATCTCAATTTCCTGAGGTAATGGAAATATTACTGGTAATTCGTCAGCGTTTAATATTGAATATTTATTAAAACAAATAAAATAAAAAATTATCAATATAATGATAATATCAAATTGGTAAAAAAATTTAGTTTTCATATTGTACCCCATCTCTAAAATTTATGGTAATTTTTCTAATTTCAAATAAGTGTAAAAAAAGAGAGATGTCATTCATGCGAAAGTGTCCGTTGCACAATCCCGAGAACTCGGGATCATTTCGGTTCAGAAAACTCGGGAAGAAATATCAAATTAACCAGGGGTTCCACGGCTTTGTCCTTCGGGATTTGCTCTGAATGACAAAAAAGATAGTTCTGCAACACAAACGTTTGTGTAAGTTACTCTTAATTTAAAAATTTATTTTAAAAAATCTATAACTATATCGACTTTTTCGGCGGTCTCATTGCTATATAGAGCACATTAAACCAGGACTAATTCACTACAATCGTAATAAAAAAGCCTTCTTGCATTGTATAAGAAGGCTGATATATTTAATATTAACAATCAATTGCGTTTCCTTGCAAATACGACGATGTGTTTTTGCGAGTATAGCAAAAACCGAGAATATAATACATTTTGTAAGTCTTTTGTATCTTTTTTAGCGGTTGTATTTTCAGTTTCATCAAGAGAATGATTTACTTCGTCCTGGACTTCTGAAGTTGCTTTCTTAAATTAACGGATTCCCTGACCCAAGCCTCGTGCAAGTTCCGGCAGTTTCTTACCTCCGAATATCAATAAAACTATGATAAATATTATTATAAGCTCCTGCATACCTAAGGCTGCCTATGTAATCCTCTTTTTTATTCTTCTCGCTCCTCGGCACTACCTGAAGGCAATTTTTTTGGCTTATCTAATTTTGATTTCTGTGAAGATATAGCATCGTCTTCATCGGATTTTGAGAAATGTCGGATTTCACGTAAAGTATCTCCTAAACTCTTTCCTAAACGGGGAATCAATTTCCCTCCAAAAAATATAAAAAAAACTGCAAAAATAACAATTATTTCAAGTGGACCAAGCCCAAACATATATTATCCGTTCTATTCAATTTTAATACTTTGTAAAAAATATTTCTTATACTATTTTAATAATGTTTTATGCTGTAATCTCCCACTTTCGTTACCTCCTTTACTACGGAAGGTAATGGGAATTTTCTTATTCATAGAAGAAGTATTGTTATTAAATATAATATTACATTTAAATAATACCGCAAAAAACTCTCTTTGTCAAGATAAATCGCACGTGAAATGATTCACCAATAATCAATTAATTTTCTTTTCTATTATAAATATATAATAAACAATAGAATAAAAAAAGTTTGTATTCTACTCAAGCAAATTTTTCAATTGTTTTTTAATAACTTACAAACTTAAGTGTCTAATGTGGGTAGTTAATAAATTTTAAAGTTATAGGTTATGTCGTTTCGGGCGAAGTCCTGAGAATTCTGGGGACGAAGTCGAGAAATATTTTTAGTGAAAAGATATCTCGCATATGCGAGATATGAAATAATGATGTTGATTTCTTTATTAATTTTTAAGTAATGTGTGAATATTAACTTTGGGGATTTTTAATTTACAACGAATTTACAGGGTATTCAGGTTTTCCTCCTTTTAATACTGCTATAATGTCTTTGGCAACCAAACTCATTCTAATCAATGCTTCTTCAGTATGTGATGCCATATGCGGAGTAGCAATAAAATTATCAAGAGTTAAAAGAATATTTTCAGGACTTGCTGGTTCTTCCTCAAAGACATCCGTTGCAGCACCTGCAATTCGCATTTCTTTTAAAGCATCATAAACCGCTTTCTCATCCCATACCTTACCTCTGGCAGTATTTATTAAGAACGCTGTTGACTTCATTAATGAAATTTCATTTTCTCCTATTAGGTGAGTTGTTTCAGAGACCAATGGAGTATTCAAAGAAACATAATCAGAGTTTTTTAGTAATTCATTTAATGGAAGAAATTTTGCATTAAGTTCTTTTTCTATTTCTGGATATTTTATAATATCATGATAAACTATTGGGCATGAGAATGCGAAATGACAATGATGGGCAATAGTTCTACCAATTCTACCGAAACCAATTATTCCAATTGTTTTCCCGAATATTTCAGTGCCAGTGTATGTATATCTTGCATTCCAATTTCCCTTTTTAAATTCAGTGAGAGATATAAAGAATTTTTTAGAAAGATTCAGTGCTAACATCAAGAAATGTTCGGCAACAGATTCAGCATTTGATTCGGGAGTATATACGACCCATATTCCTTTTTTGCTTGCAGAATCAACGTCTATGTTTTCTACTCCTATGCCGTGACGGCCAATGACTTTAAGTTTTGGTGCAGAGTTAATGATGTTGGCAGTGACCTTTCCATTTGCTCGGATTATGATTCCGTCGATTTTTGAAGCATATTTTAATATGCATTCTTCTTCAAGAGTTTCAGGATAGATAACTTCACAAACTTCTTCTAAGATAGCAGTTCCCTGCTTATGAATATGTTCATATAGTAATACGGTAAAATTTTTCATTTTAGATACGTAACTTAATTTTTATGAAAGTTCTTAAAGTAAATACTCTAACATTGTGATAAATAACATATTATAAATTTAAATACTGTAGAGATACATTGCAATGTGTCTCCACATATAATGTTCTATTCTTGTGAGATTATAGGGAACAAAGATTTTTGAGATTAATTTTCTAAAACTCCCGAATTCTTTAAGATATTTCTCAGTTTGGTTTTTGCTTCTTCACTCAAAGGGAGAATTGGTTTTCTACACTTGCCAGCAGGTAAACCAATCATATTGAGTGCTTCTTTCATAACGACGGGAAAAGTTCCAAGACCAAATGCAATTCTTATTGGCGCTAATTTCTGCTGAAGTTCTTTTGCTTTTTCATATTCGCCTTTGTTAACAGCATCATAAATACCGAGAACTAATTTAGCGGCGACATTACTACTTGCCGCAACCGCACCTACTGCTCCGTATGCTAATGCTGCAAATATCATAGAATCCCGACCAACAAATACTTTAAAATTCGGTGGAGTTCTTCTTATAATTTCACCCAATATTGTCATATCTCCTGAACTGTCCTTTATTCCGACAAAATTCGGTATGTTTTCAGTAAGACGAATAATTGTGTCGATATTGAGCATCACTCCACCAGACCTTTCGGGATTATTATATGCTAATACAGGAATGCCCACTGAAGAACAGACAGATTTAAAATGTTGATATAACTCTTCCTGAGATGGATTAATATAAAATGGCGTCATCATTGAAACGGCATCAGCACCTATTTTTTCAGCATACTGTGAAAGTTCAATGCAATTACGAGTTGATATATCACCAGTGTTCGGCATAACAAACACTTTACCTTTTGCTTCTTCAACTGCAATCTCCATAAGGCGTTTTCTTTCATCCATACTTAATGAAAAAAACTCTCCTTGACTACCAACTGGGAATAATCCATGAATCCCTTGGTTTATTAAATATCTTATTATGGTTCTATAAGCGTTTTCATTGATATTTTCATTTTCATCAAAAGGAGTGATAACTGCCGTTATTATACCTTTGATTTCCTTTTTCATAGTATTCCTCCTGATATTATTTCTACTTTTCTCATAAAACTTTTGACATTGCCGAAAGTTTTTTAAAATGCATATAGGGGCGAATAATTATTCGCCCCTGCTGGGAGTTTGTGTTTATCATATTTTTTTTCATAAAACTTTTGACATTGCCTATTTTATTTTAAATATAAGACATACCGATACAAAATGCCAGACAATTGTGTTGCAATACACTAGGATAAGGAGCATGAGTAGGGGGACAGTTTTAATTGCCTTAGGGTTAGATAGAGATGGTAAAAGTATGTTGTTGGATTGGATGGGTTGTGATTGTGAGAGTTGTTCGAGTTGAGTAAAACTATTCAGGAAATTATACAATAGGGAATTATTAAATCCAGAGATTATAGTAAGTGATGGTGAACCTGGGATTATTGAAGCAATGAATATTGTATGGAAACCCAAATCTGTAAATCATTTTTTGCTTTGATTTTAAATTATTTTTTTTTATATTGTTATGATTGATATTTAAGGTATTTCTTTAAATAGGATTATTGTTTTTTAGCATAGTTATTTGAAAATAAAAGATATAATAAAACCGAAAAGATTGA
>CAZBIT010000141.1:0-6454 GCA_964491835.1 uncultured bacterium | reverse complement strand
ATTAGAAGATTTTCAGGAAGATATAAATCTCAAATGAAAGAAGAATGCTTCGCTCTTACTCAAGGTATTTTTGAGTAACTTTCTTTCAGTGCAGGATATAGTTCCTTGTAAATATTATAAAATTCATCATATTTTTTTGCGTTTTCTTTATTCGGTTCATATATTTTCTGCGTTTTAACTATTTTGTCTGCGGCATCTGCAACGTCTGAGAAAATTCCTACTCCTGCACCTGCAAGAATTGCTGAACCGAATGCCGGTCCTTCTTGTGAGGATAAAGTGACCACTTCAGTATTAAAAACATCCGCCTGCATTTTTCTCCAGAATTCATTTTTTGCACCACCGCCAGTTACTCTTACCTGTGAAATTTGCACTCCTAATTCTTTCATAAGTTCTATGGAATCACGCATTGCAAACGTAATTCCTTCAAATACTGCTCTGATAAGGTGTTCTCTTTGATGGGATAATGTTATGCCAATCCATCCTCCTCTTGCTTTTCCATCCTGATGTGGCGTTCTTTCTCCAGATAAATATGGCAAAAAAAGTAAACCATTTGAACCAATTGAGACCTTTTCTGCTTTTTGACAGAAGATATCGTAAGGGTCGATTCCTTTTGAATGAGCAATCTCGATTTCTTCATTTCCAAGAGTATCTCGAAACCATCTTAATGAACCACCCGCTTGAAGCACAACTCCCATCAGATACCATTTTTTTGGAATGGTGTGGCAAAATGTGTGAAGTCGCATTTTTGGGTCAACTTTTACTGTGTCTGTATGAGCAACGACTGTTCCGGACGTACCGATGCTTGATTGAACTCTTCCTTCTCGAACAATTCCATTACCCACAGCAGAACAGGGATTATCAGCACCTCCACCAACAACGGGCGTTCCTTTTTTTAAACCAGCTAATTCTGCCGTTTTTTCGTTAATTTTTCCTATAATATCAATTGATTCAAAACATTTTGGCAATATTTCTTTTGGGATATTTATTAATTTGAGTAATTCATCTGACCAAACTCTATTTTTAACATTAAAAAGTGCCGTTCCTGCTGCATCAGAGACCTCTGTTCCAATTTCGCCAGTAAGGAGGTATCTAATGTAATCTTTTGCTAAAAGGATTTTATTTATTTTTTCGTATATATCAGGTTCATTATCTCTAATCCAAATGATTTTGGGGGCGGTAAATCCTTCTAAAGGAGGATTCGAAACCAAATTTTTTAAATTTTCAAGTCCAACTTTTTCTGTAATCCACTGTCTTTGAGGTGTTGTTCTATTGTCACACCATAGTATTGCAGGACGAAGAACTTTCTTGTTTTTATCGATTACAACTAAACTATGCATCTGCCCAGAAAGTCCAATTCCTTTAATATTTCCAGGATTAATATTTGTTTTCTTTATCACCCCTTTCAAGGTTTCAACTGTGCCTTTCCACCAGTCCTCTGGATTTTGCTCTGCCCATAAGGGTTTTGGGATAGTAATATTTAACTCATAAGTATCACTGCCCAAAATGCTTCCATTGGTATCAATTATTATGGATTTTATCCCACTTGTCCCAATATCTATTCCTATTAAATATTCCATAATTTTCCTTATAAATTTTATAAAGTTTATGTTTCTAATTTTTAAATAATCAAAAAAAAATCACAAAATCAACATTTATTTGATTTGGTTTCTGTTTGACTTTGTTTGTGCATTTTATTATTTTAAAAAGAACTTATTTTCTCAAAGGAATAGTAATGTCAAAAATTTTATGAAAAAAATATGAAAAAGATAAAAGCGTAGGGGGTGAACTTGTTCATCCATAAAATAAAGATGGCGGATAAATCCGCCCCTACTATATTGTTTAAAAGGAGGGAATATGATACCTGCGACTCAGATGAAGGTTGGTATGTATATTGAATTTCGGGGTGAGTTATATCGAATCGTTAAACTTGAACACATAACGCCAGGGAGATGGAAAGGTTATGTTCAAGCAAAATTGGTTAACGTGATGAAGGGAACAGGAACAGAACAGCGTTTCCGTTCTGAAGAAACCGTTGAGGTTGTGAAAGTTGAGCAAAAAGAAATGGAATATATTTATAACGAAGGAGATTCTTATTACTTTATGGATACGGAAACGTATGAACAATTACCCATTCAAAAGAATTTTCTTGAAGATTCGGTCTTTTATCTTCTTCCAAATATCAAAGTTGATGTTGAATTTTATAATGATAGTCCAATAGGTATTAAACTTCCAAAAACGGTTGATTTGGTAATAACTGAGACAGAACCTAAGTTGAAAGGAGCAACTGTCACAAGTTCTAACAAACCCGCAGTTACTGAAACGGGTCTTGTTATTCAAGTCCCGTCTTTTGTAGAAGTTGGCGATAAAGTAAGAATCGATACTTCTGAAAATAAATATATCGAACGGGCTAAATAAATGGAGAAAGAAGTTATTCTTCAAGAATTAGAAAATATTTGTGAAAAATTAGGCGTTAAACTCAGATACGAAAATGGGGATTTTGTTGGTGGATTATGCAGAATTAGTGAGGAAAAATTTATTATTGTAAATAAGAAACTTGCGATGGATAAAAAAATAATGTTAATTGCAAAGGAAATTTCTATTTTAAATTTCGAGGAAATTTTTATTTTGCCCGCCATAAAAGAAATAATTATTGAGAATAGTAATTTGGATGTGTCTGATATAAAAATTGTATAAATAAAAGGGGAATACCGAATATTCCCCTTTTATAATTTTTATATTGCAATTTTTAGGTAATTAATTATTTACCCAATAATATTTAAAGCATCCTTTAGAAGTTTGAGTCCTACTTTTTGGTCTGGTGCTCCAAGAACACCCATTATAATATTTCCCTTTTTTATTATGGTGATAATACCATAGTAATTATCTTTTCCCACAAAACCTTCATCTCCAGTTCCTTTAATGACAGAAGTTATCTTGCCAGAGGTTTTAATATAATCTTTATATTTCTCAAAAGATGATTGTGTCGTTTCCTGATTTTCACAATCTATAAAGAAAAATTTTACTTCTTTATTTTCAATCTTATAATCTGCTGTATAACCATTTTTTAAGAATTCATGACCTAAAAATGAATTTGCGATGAACTTTTCGCTATTTTTTATGAGATTTTCATGAGGGAAGTATGAGATAAATTTTGGCATTACTTTTTCCGCTGGAATATTGTTATCAATAGCAAAAGCCAAGTCATTTAAAGATTTTTGAACTGAAGCAGTAGTATCAAATCCACTAAGTTTTACGTAATATTTATCCTTCCAGAAATTTAAGACCATACTGCTTTCATATCCTTGTGTTCCAATATCTAAAAATTTATTTTCGGGATAACGCTCTGCAGAGTATATCCCAAATCCATTTGCATTGTCTTTCATCTGGTAAATTTCAATTATGATTTCTTCTTTCGCATTTTTATTTATGAATTCGGAAGTGACCATTTCTTGAAATCCATAAGAGATATACCCCTCCGCAGCACCATCTATAAGTTCCCAAAGATTACCTGCCTGAAAGAATCGCAGTTCTGATTTTAATTTCCAATCGGAAACCTGGTTCTCTTGAGGAAGAAAGGATTTAATTAATTGTTGATTTTCCGTTAATGTTGGCTTTTTTTCACAATTTATAGATATAATAATTAAGATAACTAAAAAGATTTTAAAATATTTTAACATTTTTAAGTTCTCCTTATAATGGATTCCTGTTTCAGCAGGAATGACAAGTTGATTTATAAAAATTTTGGAATTAATATATTAATAATTATTAAAAAATGCAATATAAATGGAATAATTTAAATGTGATTAAAGGAACATATTGACGATTAATAATATAACAAATCCAACAGCCCATCCGATTGTTGTTGTAATTGACCAGAATCGAATTCCATCTTTTACAGAAAGACCGGTAAATTTTGTAACGACCCAGAAATAACTATCGTTAAAATAAGAAAAAAACATAGAACCGACACAGCAGGATAGTCCTGCAATAATTGGGTTTAGATGAAGATGGGGCATCATAGGGGAGATGATGGATGCAGAAGTTATCATTGCAACCGTTCCTGAACCCTGAGCGAACCGAATTACAGTTGCAACAAGAAAAGGCAGAATAATTGCTGGTATTGAAATGGATATTAAAAAATCTGCGATAAATGCACCCGTTCCTGATGCTTTTATAACGTTTCCCAGAGAACCCCCTGCACCTGTAATTAGTATGATTATACCTGCCGAAGATAACGATTCTTCAAGGCATTTTCTGGTTTCATAAAGTGATAGATTTCGTGAAAGTCCAAAAAGAGTGATTAATAAGCCAATCAAAATAGCAATTATGGGGTTACCAATAAAATCAAAAATATCTTTTATTATTCCAGATAATTTGAGAGCATCACCGATTGTTTTCAATATTATAAGTGTTATTGGAAGAATAATTGGTAAAAATGAGAGAAAAGTATTTGGTTTTGGTTTTTCTTCGATTTCCTGAATTAACGGTTCTTTTATTTGTATTTCAATGTTTTTTGATAAGTATGTTAAATATATGACCATAAATATAATTATTGGAATGGATAAAAAAATCCCTGATAATATCATTAAACCCATATCTATATTAAAAATACCTGCGACGCCAAGAGGACCCGGTGTTGGAGGAACGTTATGATGTGTCACGACAAGACCAGCAGCAAGAGATATGCTGAGAGTTACAAAAGCAAACTTTGATTTTTTTGCAATGGATTTTGCCAAAGGTATAAGAATCACAAATCCTGAATCGCAAAAAACAGGTATAGAAACTAATGCGCCAGTAAATGCTAAAGCCCAGTTTTCTTTTCCCCTACCAGCATATTTTATAAAGGTATCAGCCATTTTCTCTGCAGCACCCGACGTCTCAAGTATCTTACCGAGCATTACTCCAAAGCCTATTACTATTCCAATATTTGCAAGAGTGTTTCCAAATCCCGAAGATATTGCAGATACTGTTTCTGAAGGTGAAAGTCCACTAAGAAGTCCAATAACTGCAGAAGAAATAATTAGCGAAGGAAATGTATGTATCCTTGTTTTTAATATTAAAATTAATAATAAGGAAATCCCTGTTGTGAATGATAAAAGCAATTGTATTTCATTCATAATTTTCCTAATTTAAAAATATTATTGTAATTGTCAACATTCAAAAAATTTAATTTACATTGAAGTAGTCATTAAATCTTGCTTGATTTTGTTTTCATATTTTAATAAAATTAATAAATTTTATTGATTTCTAAATATTTTAAGTATTGAAAATGTAAAAATGCATCCATTTGACATAAATTTATTTAGATGTTTGACGTTAAGAAGAATAAAAAATCTTTTTAACACGGTAATTTCGTATTATAGACATTTTTTAGTAAGAAAATACAATATGTTAGGCATTCCGCCAATCTTTTCGATAGAACCGACAAATTTGTGCAATCTCCATTGTCTTCAATGTCCAACGGGAAGAGATGAATTAACAAGAGCAAAAGGGGATATGAATTTTTTCCTTTATCGTGACATTATTGAATCATTGCAAGATTATATAATATATCTTCTCCTTTATTTTCAAGGAGAACCAATGTTACATAAAGATATTATTTCTATGATTGAACTTGCTAGAAAACATAATATATATGTAGTATTAAACACAAATGGTCATTTTATAAAAAATGATGAAGATGCAGAAAGTTTGGTGAATTCTGGTTTAAATGGGATTATATTTTCTATTGATGGTGCAAGTGAAGAAAGTTATATAAGGTATAGAAGAGGAGGGAATTTTAACGTTGTCATCGAGGGAATAGAAAGATTGATAAAAACAAAACTGAAAATGAAATCAAAAAATCCAAAAATTTATTTGCAGTTTATTGTTATGAAACATAACCAGGATGAAATCAAAGATATGAAGAAATTGGGGAAAAAGTTAAAGGTTAATAAAATACTTTTTAAAAGCGTCCAAGTTTATGACAGAAATAATTATAATATACTTATACCTTCTATGACTAAATTCAACCGATACAAAAAGGTAGATGACGGTCTTGTGTTAAAAAGTGGATTAAAAAATTGCTGTAAAAGAATTTTGTTTACTTCTGTTATAACATGGGATGGATTTGTACTTCCTTGTTGTTTTGATAAAAATGCTGAATTTTCGTTTGGAAAATTTGATAATTGTGATTCTTTTAAAAAAATATTGAATTCTCAAAAAGCAATTAAGTTTAGGAAAAGTGTATTTACTGAAAGGAAAAATATTTCGATATGTTTGAATTGCGCCGAATGACTTTAAAATTTTTTTACTTTAATTTTTTATAAATATTGTTTAATTTGTATTAATAATTAAAAATTTTTATATATAAAAAATAATGTTTAAATTTGTTATGCAGGGACAACCATAGTGTTGTCTATACTTTATCACCAATTTTATTCATATAATTTCTTGAGATATTGTCATTTTGATA